>CAJMPF010000141.1 GCA_905215195.1 uncultured bacterium
TGAGGTACTCGAGCTGCATGAGCTCGTCCCAGGTGCCGCCGACGCCCATCAGGAAGACGGCGTCGTAGCCCTCCTCGTGCACGCGGTCGGCCAGGGCGGTCATCTTCTTGCCGGCCTCGTAGACGTTCCTGCCGTCCTCGAGGTAGCCCTCCTGGTCGAAGTGCATGATCTCGATCTTCTCGGTCTCCTTCATGTGTGTCCTCCCATCACATGTGCGCAATTCTATACATCGCGCTTCTTGCTGATACCAATTATAGCCATACGATTGCTTGTTATTTAATACCAATCAAAACTCACGGAGATTTGCGGCGAACGGTCGGTTTCCTCGCCCGAGTGGTATTACAACGCCAATAGTTGTCTATTTCGAGCGCTACTGCCAACGGGTTCCCCACAACTCGCCAGCTATAAAAGCGTTGCGCCAGACCCGCCCAAGCGTTTCCGGCGCAACCGCGCAGTTTAGTTATTCGGCTTCCATCTCCGCTGTCACACGGCGATACATCTCGATAACCTGAGTCGTCGCCTTGGACGGATCCTGATAGTAGCGGCCATCACACGTCTCGGCCGAGACATAGCCCGTATAGCCGTGGCGCATGAGTGCCTCGAGGTCGGCACGCATATCACGCTCGCCGTCGCCCCAGGCAAGATGCGTCGTGCCACCGCCCACATCTACAAAGTGGGTGTGAACGATCTTGTCGCCCAAAACCTCAAAGTAGCCGTCGATTGTGTCGCCGGCAACTTCCATGGCGCCAAAGTCGATACATGCCTTCAGGTTGGGGCGATCGACCGCCTCGAGGATGCGCGCGACATCCTGTGCGGTGTTGACCAGCACGGACTCCGACGGCTGCAGTGCCTCGAGCGCGACGCGAATGCCGCGCGTGTCGGCGTAGTCGCACACCGAGCGCAGCATGGCAACGCTGCGGGCCCAGGCGTCCTCAGCCGGCTCGTCCAGATAGGCCCAACCACTCGTCACCAGAATCTGCGGCGCGCCCAACTCAACGGCAACGTCGATCACATTCTTAAAGTACGAGAGGATGCGTTTTTGGCCCACCTCGCCACGTACTGCGACGTTCCACGGCTTGGGGTTGTTCTGCTCGGGGCACACGCACACGATCTTAATGCCGTACTGGGCGGCAAGATCGCGAATCTTATCCACCGAATCGTGCTCGTGGCAATCCACATACAGGTGCATCGAGCCGGTCCACAGCTCGATATTGCGATAGCCGGCCTCACCTGCAGCCTTAAAAAACGTCTCGATGCTGTAGTAACGATGGTTGATGTTCATGAGCGAAAGCTCGGGTACGACCATAGCCCTCCCCTTTCGTACGGAGTTTTAAAAAACAGGGGGCCGCCGCAGATGCGACAAGTCCCCCAAAGATCGACGCAACCGTTAGACGCGATGGAAGCGCGATTCGAACATATTAGGCAAGCACGCCAAAGTAAGCGCCGATGATGCCCACGACCATGGTGCAGAGGATCAGGACCATCGGGTTGATCTTCTTGGAGAGCAGCCAGTAGTAGAGCCAGAAGGCGGCCATGCCGAGCATACCGGGCATGATGCCGTCCAGGATGTCCTGGAGAGTCTGGGCGGAGTCGCCCTGACCAATGGCGATGGGCAACGAAGCCCAGAACATGTCCTTGCTCATGGCGCCGACGACCATGACGCCGACAATGCCGACGCAGGCCATGATCTTTTGCATCAGGCCGGTCTTCTGAGCCTCGTCGAGGAAGCCAATGCCTAGCTCATAACCCTTGATAGCGCCAAAGATACGAATCAGGAACGCCGGGATGTTGTAGACGAGCAGGAAGGCGATGGGGCCAAAGACGTTGCCGGCCTGGCACAGGCTGATGCCCACGGCAGCGGCGACGACGCGCAGGGTGGACAGGAAGAAGGAGTCACCCAGGCCGGAAAGCGGACCCATGAGGGCGGCCTTGATGTCGTTGACGCTCTCGGGCTCAACCTCGCCACGAGCGACCTTTTCTTCCATGGCCATCGCGATGCCACCCACGAAGGGAGCGAGCTGCGGGGTGATGTTGAAGAATGCGCTGTGACGGTGCAAGGCCTCGGCGTAATCATCGGGACGGCCGGCATAGATCTTCTTGAGCATGTTGGCGACCATCAGGCAGAAGGCAATGTTCATCTGCTTGTAGTAGGTCCAGGAGAATTCCATGCCCAGGGCGCCGGTGTTCACGGCGCTCTTAATGAGGTCGGAGCGAGTAATCTGGTTCTCGGAATTAGAAGTCATCGTCCTCATCCCCTTCCACAGAAAGCTGGGACTGGGCGCCACCAAGGCCCAGCAGGTCGTACTTGTCGATGCCGATGATGATTGCGATCAGGGCGACGCCGAGGACGGGCACGTTGGCATAGGAGCACAGCAGGAAGCCCAGGAAGTAGAACGGCACGAGCTGCTTGGTAAGCACCAGACGGCCGAGCATGGCGAAGCCCATGGCAGGCAGGATGTTGGCTGCGACGCCAAAGCCATCGAGGACGAACGTCGGGATGAAGTCGAGCAGGCCCTGAACGGCGTCGGCACCCAGATAGAAGGAGACCGAGCACAGGATAAAGGCCAGGACGACAATCACGAGACCGATAATCCAGTGCATAGCGTAGATACCCTTGAGGTTACCCTTGCTGGCAAAGACGTCGGCACGGTCGACCAGAAGGGGCATACCGGCGTTGACGACGTTCTTAATGGCCAGGCACAGAGTGGCGATGGGCATCGCGAGCGCGATAGCGGCCTCGGTGCTCTGACCCAGCTGAATAGCGAAGGCGCAGGCGAGCACACCGCCAATACACTCATCGGGCGGCACGTAAGCGCCGATGGAGATTGAACCCATGAAGAGCAGCTCGAGGCTCGCACCGATGGCGAGGCCGGACTGCAGGTCCCCGAGGACTATGCCGACGAGCGGGCACAGAACGATCGGGCGGAACGCATAGAGCGTACCGAGCTGATAATCGAGCTTACCGAAGGCAGCGATAAGTCCGATGAGGATCGCTTGAACAAGCATTGTTCCTCCCTTTGATCCCTCTTGGATCCGCGCGGCGATTCCCGACTTGTCAGCGCGCCCTTTTCCATGCCGACAATCGCCTAGACAGATCCAGCTTGTACCGGTGTGCTGTTAACACCTAAACCGGTGCAAATGATTTGATACCAATTATATAGTCATGAGAAAACTGTTTAATACCAATCGCTCAACGGGCGTGTACTCCCGGTGAACGGTAGATGGGGGTAACGGGTAAAGCGTTTATCCGGTACGCCCACGAATAGGGGCGGCGCCGTGCGCGCCGCCCGTGGTTCCCAATTAGAGGGCGCTTAGGGCATCGACCTTGGGGTCGTCGGCCAGAGCGCGAATCTCGACCTCGACACCGCGGCCGACGAGCTCGCGAATGTCCTCTTCCTCGGCAGCAGTCACAAAGATCTGGCGGGAAATCTTACGGGCATCGGGACGCTGCTCGTCCTTGGACTTGGTGTTGCCCAGGTTGATGGAGGTGATCTGCGGGCAACCGTCGACAAGCTGCTTGGCCTCGGCGATGCTGGCGACGCAGATGATCATCTTGTACTTATCGGTAACACCGGAGTTGATGGCCTCGATGGCGTGCTCCATGTCCTTGATGACGAGCTTGACGTTGGCCGGCTTTCCCATCTTGAGCGTAGTCTTCCAGACGGGATCGTTGGCAACCTTGTCGCCAACGCAGAAGATGCAGTCAGAGCCCAAGCCCTGGACCCAAGAGACGGCCACCTGGCCATGAAGCAGACGATGGTCGACGCGAAGCAGTTGAATCATGATTGACCCCCAAAGGTCTCATGCCGGAAACCCGGCCCCATTAATAGCAGGCGGTGACTAGAACTCTTCCTCGTCATCCGCATCGGTCAGCAGGTCGTTGACAAACTTGACGCGCGTGTCGTCAGCCGCGAGGATCTCGCGGATAACCTGATCGGCGGGAGCCTCCTGGTCCGAAAAGAGCAGCTGGATCAGCAGCGGCAGATTCATGTTGGCAACCAGGTAGGTGTTGGGGCGCGTCTGGACGATCTTGGTGAACTCGTTGTTGACGCTGCCGCCAAACAGGTCGGTGCACACGATTACGTCGTCGGCGGGGTCGAAGGTCGCCAGGAGCTTGGCGGCCTCCTCGGCGACGTCGGTGCGGCCGTCGACAAACATCGACAGGTCGTGGACGTTATCGCGCGCGCCCGAGAGCAGCTCGGTGCTCTCCTTGATGCCGGTCGCAAAATGCGCGTGGCTGGCGAAGATGTATTGCCTCATTGCGGTTTCCCCCAAATGAAATTAGTAGTCGAACTGGTGGTAGTAGCGGCGGTACTTGAGGTTGTGCTTGGTGACCAGCTCGTAGTTGCGCGCGAGGCGGTCGGTGGTCAGCACGGACAGGATCCACGGCGACACGATGACGCGGAAGTCGTCGTCCAGGCCCGGGATCGCGTACTCGGCGGTGTCGATGATGACGTAGTCCTCGTCGCCGGTCACGCCGCTGGTGAGGAAGGCGCGGACGCGCTCGTCGAGGGCGCGGCACTCGTCCTCTCCCATGAACAGGAACACCGGGACGCCGGGCTCGAGCAGCTCGAGCGTGCCGTGGAAGAAGTCGTGCGAGGTGATGTGGCGGATGCGCTTCCACTGCATCTCCTCGAGCAGGCACATGGAGTACAGGATGGTCTCGCCCCACAGCGCGCCCGAGCCGATGAACATGGTGTAGTCGGCCAGCGCGTACTTCCTGGCGAGCTCCTCGGCGCGCGGCTCGAAGCGCTTGCGGATGTCGAGCATGTCCTTCCAGACGTCCTTCGTCTGCTCGATGAACAGGTCGAACTTGGGGAAGCAGCCGCGGCGGTTGAGCAGGCGCAGGCCGAAGCAGTCGGCGAGGTAGTAGCCCTTCTCGCAGCCGCCGGCGCCGTGGTCGGAGGCCATCATGACGCAGTTCTCGGCGCCCACGGCCTGCCCGATCTTGCCCTCGGGGTTGGTCATGGCGAAGACGCGCACGCCCATCTCCCTCATCTTGCCGACGGCCTCGAGCACCTCGGGGGTGGTGCCGGACTCGGAGGCGGTCAGCACGACGGACCTGTCGGTCATGCGCTTGTGGCCCATGACGTTCCACTCGGCGGCGTGGATCAGGTAGACCTCGAGGTCGCGGTCGCCGAACTTGTTCATGAGGTACTCGAGCTGCATGAGCTCGTCCCAGGTGCCGCCGACGCCCATCAGGAA
>CAJMPF010000142.1 GCA_905215195.1 uncultured bacterium
CCTTTCTTGTTGTCTCTATATAGACGGGACGGGACTCAATCGAACGACGGAATCGCATGCGATCCGCAACCGATTGAAAACCCGTCCCTCAACATGATACGAAAGACAATGGATGTCAATAAATCTTAGAGAAGTTCTTTGCGAGAAGCCAAGTAGGCGTGAGCATGGCGCTCAAGAACCTCGTCCTCAACGCTCGTTAGACGAATGGCGCCGAGTGCCGCGGGCAGCGGCAACATACTGCGGTTAGAGCGGGCGAACTGCTGCCTGCGGAACTCCTCGATAAACGCGGTGGGCTCCAGGTCGAAGGCAAGTTCCTCGATGCCAAAGTCCTCCAGGCAGTCATCGACCTCAAAGACGTAATCGATATCAAAGTCGCAGGCATCATGTGCTAGGCGCGCCTCAAAGCGCATGCCCTCGGATAACAGCTGATAGGCAGGGACCTGCGAAGCGGCATCGCCCAAGCAGGCGCGCAGGGTACGCTCCCCCGTCTTGCCAAAATCGAGCGCATGGCGAGCACTCGGGTTCGTGGCCATCAGTACGTCCTTACGGGCAGTCTGAGACCATTGAACGGCATTGACGAGCGCGACCTCCTCGCCCGCGAGAATCTCGGGGACGGTCTCAGTAAACTGATTCCAGCGGGACTTACTGCTCGAAAGCATGGTGCCAACAAGCACCACAAAGCCGAGCTTGAGGTCCTCGGGGTCCGCCTCACGAACAAGGTCGAGGTCACACACGACCAAGCCCGGTTCGGGACGGAACGCGATAGCGGGAAGCGCATTGGCCGACGAGGCGACGAGCGGCTTCATGGTCGTCGCGACCGTGAGCATGGCGTCGAAGGTCGTCGGCAGCAACGCGCACTCGGTTCGGCCACACCACTGGTTGGCGCACCAGCTAACAACCGAGCAGGTTGCGGCATCGCCAACGGCGACAACCAGATCGTCGCAGGTAATGCCGTTAGCCGAAAGGGCGCCAAAGACGGTATCGGCATCGGCCAGCGTAGCACCGGCAGGCGAAACCTCGAGGACTAGCGGCGACACGACAAAACCGGCGTCAACCAGCGCATGCTCGACGACCTCACCAAAACGCTCGGATGTGGCGGAGTTCCAAACCACCATTGCGCGCTTAGGCTTGCCCACAGCCGAGGCAAACATGCGCGACAGCTCATCGAACGCGCCCAATCCGACGCGGACATCGACACTGCGGTTTTGGAAATTGATCAGTTGACGGCGAATCATAGCAGCCCACGCTCCAAAAGCATCTCGGCACAAAGGTAGGAAACGTCCTCGAAGGACTTGTTGCGAATATCAAGGGTAAGATCGGCGGCCTGGCGATACAGCGGACGGCGATGCTCAAACAGGCGCGCGGCATGCTCGGGAGAGCGAAAATCGGGGCGCGTGTCGGACCGACGAATCTGGCGAATCGAATCCTCAAAGTCGCCCTCGAGGTAAACGCACGTACCCATTTCATGCATCAGCTCAATATTCACCGGCGTCTCGACGATACCGCCCCCGCACGAAACCAACAGGCTGCGCTCGCTTTGGAGCGAACGGAGCGCCGAGGTCTCGAGCTCACGAAAACGATCCTCGCCCTCGGTCTCAAAAATCTCGGTTACCGACTTACCGCAACGGCGCACGACCAGTCGGTCGGTATCGATAAAACGCCGCTTGAACATAGTGCCGACGTTGCGCGCGAGCGTCGATTTGCCCGCGCCCAAAAAGCCGATAAAGAAGATATGGTCGCAGCCGTGTTTGGTGTGCTGGGACATGACGAGACCTATTCCTCGCAGGGAAGGTCGCGCAGGGCCCGGCGCTCAAAGATACGGAAGATCTGCGTATACCACAGGTCCTGCGTCGCCTGCGGCTTTACCAGAATGGTATCGACGCCGGCGAAGTTGCCGCTCCACACGTCCGTGTAGAGCTGATCACCGATCAGCACCGCCTCGCCGGCTGTGGCGCCGAGGCGCTTAAGGCCTGCCTTGAGGGCAAACGGCGCCGGCTTCATGGCGTGGCTGATGGCCTCGAGTCCCAGCTCGCGCGCAGAGCTCATGACCTGGTCGCGATGCCAGTTGTTGGACACCATGCACAGCTTAAAGCCTTTGGCGCGGGCGGCGTCGAGCCAAGCGGAAACCGCGGCGGGAACCTGCTCGGTGTCGCGCGGCACCAAGGTGTTATCGCGATCGAGCAGAATGGCGCGCTTGCCGTCGGCCCACAGGGTATCAAGGTCGATGCGATCGACCGAGGCAACGTATCGTTTGGGGCTAAAAATCCTCATGCTAATTCCAAGACTGTTGATGCTCTTCGTAGGTTTGCGAGAAGTACTCCTCGTCCTGCGTAATGTAGAAATACAGGTCATCGGAGTCGGTCGGCTCAAGCGTGGCCTTGAGTGCCTCGAGCGACGGAGAGCAGATGGGCGTGGGTGGCAGACTCTCGTGCTTATAGGTGTTATACGGACTATCGCTCTGCAGGTCGTCGGCGGTAACCTCGCCACCGGTGACATACATCATGGTCGCATCGCTGTTGAGATAGCGCAGACCGTCGAGCTTGCCGGCAAGGCGGTTGTAGAAGACCGAGGCCACGTGCGCGCGCTGGTCGGCGTTGAGGCCCTCGCGCTCAACGATAGAGGCCAAGTTGACGATGTCGTAGTCGGACATCTCCACACCGAAGCGTTCCTTGATCTTGGCTTCGCAGCTCGCAAAGTCAAGCGACTTGTACTCGGTCTTAAACTGATCGAGCATAGCGCGAATCACGTCATCGGCCGTCGGCGAATCGCCCAGCGAATAGGTCTTGGGGAACAAGAAACCCTCGAGCGAATCGTTGGCGGCGCCCTTAAGGAAGCTATAGTCGTCCACGTAGTTGGAGGCCTTGGCCTGGTTGAGGAAGTCTTCCTTAGAGATGCTGTCGTAGGCCTGGGCCACACGGTCGGCGACTTGATCGACCGTCAGGCCCTCAGGGATAGTCAGCGTATTGGAGCCCGCGTTAGGGCCTTCCATGAGCTGCTGAACAACCTTGGTCGCATCCATGAGTGTGGTGAACGAATAATCACCAGGCTTGAGCGACATATCGGCGTTGAGCTTTTTCACCGCCGCATAGTAATCCTTGGGATTTTCTACGATATGGTTCTCGGAGAGAATCGAAGCGATGCTGTCACCCGAGGCACCATCGGGAATCGTGATAGTAACCTGCTGGCCTGCAACGACTTTCGCACCCTCACCGCCAAAGAAGCCCTTGACGGCTGGCACGACAAAGAAAACGATCGCGACAAGCGCAAGCACGGCAACAACGCCACCGATAATCATAGGCACCGGGGAGCTTTTCTTTTGAGCACCGCGACGAGCATGCGTGTTGTAGCTCGAGCGGGTCGCCGGAGCAACGCCATGCGAACCACGAGCGTGATGCGAATGCGATTGGGGGGCCTGCGTTCGCTGGGTAGGTGCCTGCTGCTTAAAGCGGGTGCCGCCTGCTGGGCCGTACGAGCAGTGGGCTGCTGAACCGCGTGAGAAGCCGAATGCTGAACCGAACGAGCAGAAGGCTGCCGACCCGTCCGTTGAACAGGTTGGGCCGAACGAGAGAAGGACTGCGCCGGGCGCGCGGCAGGCTGAGCTGCGCGCTGCGTCGGCTGTGCCGGACGCTGGCTAGGCTGGGCAGGGCGCGACGCCGGCTGCTGTGTACGATTCGGCTGGCGCGGATCGGAAGCACTAGGCATGCGAAACCTCCTCGTTTTTACGATCGAGCCACGTCTGCAAAAACAGGCTGGCGGCAATCATGTCGATCTTGCCCCTCATCTGCTTTTCGTTGAGTCCCTGCTCGCGCAGGATACGCTTGGCCTCTTGCGAGGACAGACGCTCGTCCTCAAACTCCAACGGAAGATCGAGCTCGTCGGCAATCTTTTGCGCCACAGCGGCAACGCGCTCGGCCTGAGGGCCGGGCTCACCGGCCATGGTCAGGGGACGTCCGCTTACCAGGATGTCGGGCTCATAGTCCTCAACCAGGTAGCGGAACGTCTTGGCCATACCGGTGACCTCGGCAGCCGGAAGCACCTTGACAGGCATCGCCATCTTGCCATCACGGCTCGAGACGGCGATGCCAATCCTGGTCTCCCCTATGTCCAGCGCGAGCGCAACCACAGTGACTTCTTAGATTCTTAGGCGCCGAGCGCGGTCTTAGCGGCCGCGAGGGCATCGGCGATGCCGGCAGCATTCTTGCCACCGGCCTGGGCCATGTTGGGACGACCGCCACCGCGACCGTCGACCAGACCCGCGATCTGCTTGATCACGTTACCGGCGTGGAAACCGGCCTTGACGGCGTCATCAGAGCCGGCAGCGAGCAGGGCCGGAGTGCCCTTCTCAGTCACGCTGGCGACGACACAAGCGACAGGGCCGGCGACCTTCTGATGCACGGTATCCCATACGTTGCGCAGGTCGGCAGCCTCAAGGCCCTGGAGCTCAGCGACAACGAGCTTATAGCCGTCGAGCTCGACGGCGCCCTCGATGGCGCTGGAGATGGCGTCGGAGGAGCCACCGGTCAGAGCCTTTTTGAGCTTATTGGACGTCTCGCGCAGCTCGGCCTGCAGGTTCTCCACACGAGCGGAAACCTCGTCTACGCGGCACTTGAGCGCAGCGGCGGCGGCGTCGACGAGCGCCAGGCGGTTGGCCATGTAGTCGAGGGCACCCTTAGAGGTCACGGCCTCGATACGGCGGACATTGGAGCCCGTGGAGGACTCGGAAATGATCTTGAACAGGCCGATCTCGGCGGTGTTGGCAGCGTGTGTGCCACCGCAGAGTTCGCGGGAGAACGGCTGGTCCTCAGCGCCCACGGAGACAACGCGGACGACGTCGCCATACTTCTCGCCAAACAGGGCGACAGCGCCGGCAGCCTTAGCCTCGTCGATGCCCATGACACGGGTCACGACCGGCTTGGAAGCGAAGATCTGCTGGTTGACCAGGCCCTCGACAGCCTTGAGCTGCTCGGAGGACAGGGCCTCGAAGTGCGTAAAGTCAAAGCGCAGGTGCTCGGGCGTCACCAGCGAGCCGGCCTGGGAGACGTGCTCGCCCAGGACCTGCTTAAGGGCGGCGTCGAGCAGGTGCGTGGCGGTGTGGTTGCGGGCGATGGCCATGCGGTATTCCTTATCCACGCAAGCGGTCAGATGGTCGCCGACATGGACGAT
>CAJMPF010000143.1 GCA_905215195.1 uncultured bacterium
AATCACCTGACCTGGGCACGCCGCTTTTCGATGGCGGAGCTTGTCGCTGCGCTCGAGGGCGCGGTCGATGTGGAGCTCGCACTGAAGGGTTCGGCTGATTCGGAGACCGCGCTTTTGCTCTGGATTACGAACATCTTGAGAAAATCGTGATGATACCTGCCTATTTGACAAATTCGTTCTATCCCTTTGAGGGGGAGCGTGCTATAGTAGGCGCTTGCATGACCTCACCGTGTCTCAGAGGTGTC
The DNA here is from genome assembly GCA_905215195.1 of uncultured bacterium. Taxonomy (GTDB): domain Bacteria; phylum Actinomycetota; class Coriobacteriia; order Coriobacteriales; family Coriobacteriaceae; genus Collinsella. The sequence goes on from CAJMPF010000143.1 coordinate 246, forward strand.
ATACATTTTTTGCAAGGAACTCGAAAGGAACTCCAGAAGTGGCAAACATCAAGTCTCAGAAGAAGCGTATCCGCACCAATGAGGCAGCTCGCATGCGTAACAAGGCTGTCAAGTCCGAGCTCAAGACGCTGACCAAGCACGTCCAGTCCGCCGTCGCCGAGGGCGACGCCGAGAAGGCCCAGGCTGCCCTCAAGACCGTCACCAAGCGTCTCGACATGGCTGCCGCCAAGCATGTTATCCACAAGAACCAGGCTTCCAACCGCAAGTCCGGTCTTGCCAAGCTCGTGAACAGCATCAACGCTTAAGTTGTAAATTTCACACCACACAGATTACGCGCATAAATGGAGCCTGTTTTATGGAACAGGCTCCATTTTTTGTACCGCTCGGGTAAGATAGTCCGCATGAATACTTCAATTGACATTTCCCACATCCGCAACTTCTCGATTGTTGCGCACATCGACCATGGCAAGTCCACGATCAGTGACCGCATTCTCGAGCTCACCCATACCGTCGACGAGCGCGACATGGAGTCGCAGCTGCTCGACACCATGGATATCGAGCGCGAGCGCGGCATCACGATCAAGTCCAATGCCGTTCGCGTGTCTTATGACGCCGACGATGGCGAGACGTATCAGTTCAATTTGATCGATACGCCGGGCCACGTGGACTTTACCTATGAGGTCTCGCGCTCGCTGGCAGCCTGTGAGGGCGCGGTGCTCGTTGTCGACGCCACGCAGGGCGTCGAGGCGCAGACCGTCTCTAACGCGACGCTCGCCATGAACGCCAATCTGGACATTGTGCCGGCCATCAACAAGATCGACCTGCCCTCGGCCCATCCCGATGAGGTTAAGACCGAGATCGAGGATGACCTGGCGATCCCTGCCGATGATGCCGTGTGTGTCTCGGGCAAGACCGGCGAGGGCATCCACGATCTGCTGGAGTCCATTGTCTTTTTGATCTCTCCGCCCAAGGGCGATGCGAACGCGCCGCTCAAGGCACTCATCCTGGATTCGTACTTCGACGAGTATCGTGGCGTCGTCGCCACGGTGCGCGTCTTTGACGGCTCCATCAAAAAGGGCGATACCCTGCGCATGATGCAGGCAAAGGGCGACTTTTTGGTCGATGGCGTGGGCGTCAAGCGTCCCGCCGAGACCCCGGTCGACGCGCTCACAGTCGGCGAGGTCGGATACGTGGTCACGGGCCTGAAGGACCCCGAAGCCGTTCGCGTGGGCGATACCCTCACGTGGGCGTCGAATCCCTGCCTCGAGCCGCTTCCCGGCTACCGCGAGGCCAAGCCCATGGTCTATACGGGTCTGTTCCCGATCGATAACAAGGACTACGAGAACCTGCGTGACGCGCTCGATAAGCTGCACGTCAACGACCCGTCGTTGGTGTGGGAGCCCGAGACTTCGGTGGCGCTCGGTTTTGGCTTCCGCGTGGGCTTCCTGGGCCTGCTGCACATGGAAGTCGTCAAGGAACGCCTGGAGCGTGAGTTCAATCTTGACCTCATTGCCACGAGCCCCTCGGTGGACTATCACGTCTACAAGACTGACGGCGAGATGATTGATGTCCGCAGCCCGCAGGATCTGCCCGAGGCCACGCGCATCGAGCGTATCGAGGAACCCTACCTCAAGGCAAAGATCATCTGCCCGCCTGAGTACACGGGTGCCGTCATGCAGCTCGCCATCGAGCACCGCGGCGTTACGACCGACATGATCCACCTGACGAGCAAATCGGTCGAGATGCGCTTCGATATGCCGCTCGCCGAGCTCATCTTGGACTTCTTTGACCAGCTCAAGAGCCGTACCAAGGGCTATGCCTCGCTCGACTACGAGTTCAACGAGTATCGTCCCTCCGAGCTCGTTAAGCTCGATATCCTGCTTTCGGGCGACGAGGTGGACGCGCTGTCGTTTATCGTGCACAAGGACAAGGCCTATGGCCTGGCTCGCGGCCTGTGCGACAAGCTCAAGGAAATCATCCCGCGCCAGCTGTTCGAGGTGCCTATTCAGGGTGCCATCGGCAACAAGATCATCGCCCGCTCCACCGTCAAGGCGCGCCGCAAGGACGTTTTGGCCAAGTGCTATGGCGGCGATATCTCTCGTAAGCGCAAGTTGCTCGAGAAGCAGAAAGAGGGCAAGAAGCGCATGAAGGCCATCGGTTCGGTCGAGGTCCCGCAGGAGGCCTTTATGGCGATCCTCAAGGTGGACGAGTAGGTCTATGTCGCTTTCTGAATACAGTACGCGGCTGCTGGGTGCCTATACCGAGCAGCCGTTCCTTATGGCTCCCATGGCGGGCGTAACCGCCCCTGCCTATCGCATCATGTGTCGCCGCCGCGGTGCCAATCTTGCCTACAGCGAGATGGTGAGCGTTGCAGGCCTTGCCTATGCCAGCAACAAGACGTGGCGCCTGGTGTTGCCGGCCGACGAGGAGCAGCAGATTTGCGTGCAGCTCTTTGGTTCCAAGCCCGATCAGTTTGCGAGTGCGGTCGCTGCCGTCGAGGAACGCGTGGGCGATCGCCTGTCATTGATTGATATCAATATGGCCTGTCCGGCTCGCAAGGTCGTTACTAAGGGCGAAGGCTCGGCGCTTATGCGCACGCCCGACCTGGCCGAGAAGATTGTCGAGGCAGCGGTGGGCGCGGCGCACGTGCCCGTGACCGTAAAGATTCGCAAGGGCTTTTACGCCGAAGACCGCAATGCCGCGACGTTTGCCCAGATGCTCGAGGGGGCAGGGGCCGCTGCGGTGGCGGTACATGGTCGCTGTGCCACGCAGCTCTATACGGGCCAGGCCGATTGGTCGGTCGTCGATGAGGTGGCCGACGCCGTCGAGATTCCCGTTATCGGTTCGGGCGACGTGTTCTCGGCCGAGGATGCGGCGGGGCGTCTGCAAAGCTCGGGTGCCAGTGCGGTGTTTATCGCGCGCGGCATCTACGGCAATCCGTGGGTGTTCGGCGATGCCCGAGCCCTTGCACTCGATGGCACGCCGGTTCCTTCTCGCTCCTCGGTTGAGCGCCTGGAGGCTCTGCGTGAGCACCTGACGTTGACGCACGAGCTTCTACCGCTCATGTCGCGTGCCCGTACGTACGCGAGCTGGTATCTAAAGGGTATGCCCCATGCTGCCGCCTGGCGCGCCCAAGTGGTGCGTTGCTCCACATACGAGGAGTTCATGGCGCTGGTCGATGATATCGAGCGCGATGTGGTGGCCTGCGAGGCTGCGCTTGCCGCCGGCGAGTCGGTGCCTTCTCATCCGCTGGAGGCCTAACGGTGGCCGTTACCGCGCTGTACGTGCACGTGCCGTTTTGCGCCCAAAAATGCCGGTACTGTGACTTTGACTCACGCAGTTTTGCTCCGTGCGACCTGAGCGCTGCGCTCGATGCCTATTTTGAGCTGCTTTATGCGCGCCTCGATGCCTTTGGAGACGTCGGGGCGCTCGAGGGCATCCGCACCGTCTATGTTGGCGGTGGCACGCCGTCGCTGGCGGGGGGGCGTCTGGTAGAACTCGCCCGGCGTATCTCTGCGTGGTGTAAGCCCGTTGAGTTCACCTGCGAGGCCAATCCCGAATCGCTGACCGCCGAGCTTGCCGCTGCGCTTGCCAAGGTTGGTGTCACACGCGTCTCTCTGGGCGTGCAAACGCTCGATAACGCCGAACTTACCGCCATCGGCCGTATTCACGATGCCGATTGGGCGCTCGCCGCCATCACGACGGTCAAGGACGCTGGGCTTGATGTGTCGTGTGACCTGATGTGCGGCCTTCCCGGGCAGACCGCCGTAAGCTGGCAGAGCACGCTCGATGGCGTGCTGGCGGCGTCGCCGCATCATGTATCGGTGTATCCTCTCACGCTCGAGGAGGGCACGCCGCTCTATCGCATGGCGTGTCGCGACGAGTCGCTCGAGCCCGACGAGGATTTTCAGGCTTCGTGCATGGACGCGGCGCGTGAGCGTCTGGGCGCTGCCGGCTATCACCCGTATGAGGTTGCAAGCTACGCGCTCGACGGTCATGAGTGCGCCCACAACAATGCCTATTGGACCGGTCAGGGCTATCTGGGCTTGGGTCGCTCTGCCGCCGGTATGCTCGACGCCGAGGATTTCGATCGCTTGGCCGGGCTGTTTCCTGACGTACCCGCTCGCGGCGAAGCGTATCGCGTGCGTCTGGTGCAACGCGACGACACCGCGACGACGTTTGATGCCGAGTATCTGTCGCAGCGCGAGGCGGCGGCCGAGGATTTGATGCTCGCCTGCCGCATGACGCGTGGCATTGGGCCCGATCTGTTGGTGCGCTCGGCAAGCGTGATCGCTGCAGACGAGCTGGCGGCGGCCTGTGACCGTGCGCTCGAGTTGGGCCTTGCCACCTGGGTGCCCGATCATGTTGAAGGGCTTTCGGGGCGCGTCGCCTCGAAAGACGTTATCGCAGGTCGCGTCCGTGCTTGTTTAGCGCCCACCCACTTGGGCTGGCTCGATGGAAATGTGCTGTTCGAGCTGTTTTGGGGTCTATCTTAGGCCGCTCGGGTAGAATTACCGCAATATAAACGCTGCTGTGAGCAGGAGGTTGCCGCGCATGGCGACGATGAACGAAAAAGATTATTACGAGATTTTGGGTGTCTCCAAGGACGCCACCTCGCGTGATATACAGAAGGCCTTCCAGCAAAAGGCCCGCAAGCTCCATCCGGACGTCAACAAAGAGCCGGATGCCGAGGAAAAGTTTAAAGAGGTTTCCGAGGCCTACGCCGTGCTTTCGGACGAGCAGAAGCGTGCGCGCTACGACGCCATGCGTTCGGGCAACCCCTTCGCCGGCGCTCCTACGGCCTCGCCCTATGGAGGCGGCTACGCCGGTAGCGCAGGCTATGGCAATCCTTTTGAGGGCGGCTTTCCCTTCGGGGGCGCCTGGGG
>CAJMPF010000144.1 GCA_905215195.1 uncultured bacterium
AAGACCGGCCCTCTGCTCTCGCAGGCGGGCATGTCCTGGGCGCTTCTGACGGGTGCCACGCCGGCCTCAGAGCGCGAGCAGATCCATGCCCAGCTTGAATCGGGCGAGCTCGACGTCCTCTTTGGAACCCACGCGGTGCTTTCGGATAACGTTGCGTTCAATCATCTGTCGCTTGTCGTCATCGACGAGCAGCACCGGTTTGGCGTTGGCCAACGCAACGCCCTACGCGCGAAGGGCCCCGGTGCCGATCTGCTCGTTATGACGGCAACGCCCATCCCGCGTACGCTGGCGCTTTCGGTCTACGGCGATCTGGATACGAGCATCATCCGCCACCGGCCTGTTCCGGGTGCCGGTGTGACGACGTGTGTTCTCACCGAGTCGAGCCGTGACCTCGCCTATGGAGTCATCCGCGAGGCACATGACAAGGGTCAGCAGGCCTACGTGATTTGCCCGCTCGTGGAGCCGAGTGACTCGGCCGATGAGCTGGAAGACGTGCCTGGTATTGCCCGCGACGACGAGGGCCGCGTGACCGTGCCCGTGCCGCTCCACGATACGGCAACCGAGCTCGACCGACTGCGCCTGGCGTTGCCGGGACTTACCATCGAACGCCTTCACGGCCGCATGCCGGCGGGGGAGAAGGACCAGGTTATCGATGCCTTCAAGCGTGGCGAGATTGACGTGCTCGTCTCGACTACGGTGGTCGAGGTGGGCGTCGACGTGCCCAACGCCACCGTCATGGTCATCGAGAACGGCGAGCGCTTTGGTTTGGCTGCCCTGCACCAGCTGCGCGGTCGCGTGGGCCGTGGCAGCGTGTCGGGCACGTGCCTGGTCATGACGCACTCCAAGGGCAACGGCGGCGCATCGGCGGCACAAGACCGTCTCCAGTCGCTCGAAAAAACCTCGGACGGCTTTACGCTCGCCCAGATGGACCTGCGTCTGCGCCACGAGGGCGAGATCCTGGGTTATCGCCAGCATGGTGGTGTGACCCTGCGCTTTGTCGACCTGGACGCCGACGAGGAGCTGATCGAGTGGGCCCATTTGGACGCGGTCGAGCTCTTGCGGTATGCTTGCAACCTTGACTCCGTGGCGACGCGTCCCTTGCGCGATGCGGTCGCCACGCGCTATCGACATATCTTTAAGGAGGTCAGCGGAGGATGAGAATCATCGGCGGTGAATGGCGCGGCCGCAAGATCGAAGAGCCGCGTGGGCGCGATGTCACCCGTCCCACGACCGATCGAGTGCGCGAGGCATGCGCTTCCATGGTCATGTCGGCGTTCGACTTCGATTTGGACGAGGTCCGCGTGCTGGACGCCTTTGGCGGCTCCGGTGCCTTAGGGTTAGAGATGCTCTCGCGTGGCGCTCGCTCGCTCACCACGTTCGAGATCGATCGCAATGCCGCCCGTCTGATCACCAAGAATATCGAGTCGCTGTGCCGCGACCGCTCTTGTTGGCGCATCGTTACCGGTGATGTGCTGGTGAGTGCCTCGCGCGGTCGCGTGCCGGGTGGTCCCTTTGATCTGGTCCTGCTCGATCCGCCCTATGCGTTTGGCGCCGAGCCGGTCGAGGAGCTGCTGCAAAATCTTTCCCAGCAGGGACTGCTAGTGCCTGGGGCCTTTGCCCTGTTTGAGCATGCCGCGGCTGATGCGGGCGCTCATCCGGCTGGTTTTGAGACCGTGCGAGAGAAGCGCTACGGCATTACCTCGGTTGACTTGCTGCGCTGGGTGGCCGAGGACGAGAACGACCATGCTGACGAGAACGAAATTGACGAGGATGCGCCTTCGGAGGACACCCATGAATGACACCATCAACCGCGTGATCGTCCCGGGCACCTTTGATCCCATCACCTTTGGCCATATCGACGTGATTCGCAGAGCCCGCCGCATCTTTCCCAGCGTGATTGTCGCCGTGGCCGAATCTCAGGGTAAAAACGGCGTGGGTACCACCTTTATGCTCGACGAGCGCGTGGCGCTGGCCCGTGAGGCCCTCGGCGATTTGGACGGGATCGAGGTACTGCCTTTCACCGGCCTGCTGGTCGACTTTGCACGTGAACAGGGGGCAGGTGCCGTTGTTAAGGGCCTGCGCGCCATGACCGACTTTGAGTATGAGCTGCAGCAGGCCGACCTCAACTACCGCCTGGATAACGAGCTGGAGTCCATCTTCGTCATGAGTGCTCCGCAGTACGGCTACATCTCGAGTTCGGTGGTGCGCCAGATCGCATCGCTTGGCAGCGACGTGTCGACGTTTGTCCCGTCCAACGTGGTCGAAGCGCTCAAACATCGCTTTTCGTGACGTTTCTTATTGCCTGGTGGCATGTGGTAAACTAGCACGATGATATGTTACCTATGAAAGGAGACCGGATGCCGGGCGAGAATTTTCCTGGCGATAGGATCGTCAGCTTGGTCGATGAGCTCGAAGGGCTGATCGAGGAAGCCAAGCCGCCTTTCGGCAAGAACGCTCAGTTCAAGGTCATCGACGCCGACGTGTTCTTCAACATCCTCGACGAGATCCGCATGAGCTATCCCGAGGAGTGGCAGAAGTCCCGCCGTATCCTTAAGGAGCGCGAGGAGCTTATGGCTTTCCCCCGCCGCTCAGGCTGATTCCATCATCGCCGACGCTCAGCAGCAGGCCCTCACCATTGCCGGTGAGCAGGAGATCGTCCGCCTTGCGCAGCAGCAGGCCGACGACATCCGCGATCGTGCCCAGCAGTACGAGCGCGAGACGCGTTATGCTGCCGAGGACTACGCAGAGCAGGTCTTTACGCACCTGGAGGAGAACCTCAAGAGCCTGACCGGCACCGTTACCCGTTGCCGTCAGCAGCTCAACGAGGGTGCCGCCCAGCAGAATGGTCAGTGGTAATGGCTGAGTTCCCGAGCGTTACCGTCGATCTTTCCGAGCAGCTCGAGTTTCCTGGAGATTCGTATCCGCTGACCGGTAAGGTCGATGTCGCCACCTACACGGTGGGCGAGAAGGAGTACCAGCTACAGGACGGCATCGACTACGACGTTGTCTTTACCAATGCCGGTACCGGTGTCTTGCTCACGGGCATGGTCCGCGCGCACGCCATCGGCGAATGCGACCGTTGCCTGGAGCCCGCCTCGTTTGGTATCGCCGGCGAGATCGAGGAGTTTTACCTCTTTGATGAGCCCGAGGATCCCGAGGCCTACGAGGACGGCTACGAGCTCCTGGGTGAGGACCGCATCGTCGATCTGGGCGAGCCCATCAATGACGCGGTCGTTATGGACACGCCGTTTGTGGTGCTTTGCAAGCCCGATTGTCGCGGTCTGTGCCCCACTTGCGGTTGCAATCTCAACGTCGAGCAATGCGATTGCGCCGCCCAGGCAGAGGCAGAATGGGCCGCTGCCACGGAAAATCCATTTGCAGCATTGAAGAATCTCAAGCTTGATGAGTAAAACTGTGGTAGTATCGCTACTTGCGCGTAATCGCCACACTGGATAGTTCATAAGGAAGGTCACTATGCCCGTACCTAAACAAAAGCAGGGTCGTATCCGCACTCACACCCGTCGTTCCGCCAACATGAAGATCTCGGCTGCGGCTCAGTCCACGTGCCCCCGTTGCGGCGCTGTTAAGCTTCCGCACCACGTGTGCCCCAGCTGCGGTTTCTACAAGGACCGCGAGGTTATCGTTACCGAGTAACGGTATACTCTGGATGCGATGCCGTTCCAAATGGAACCACAATGGCCGGCTCAATGAGTCGGCCATTTTTGTATAAGGAGCATGTATATGAGTAACGTTCGCGTTTGTGTAGACGTTGTGGGCGGAGACGAGAAGCCCCAGGTTGTCCTCGACGGTATCGAGGCTGCACTTGCGGCAGATCCCGAGATCGAGGTCTTGGCCGTCGGTCCCGCCGAAATCGTCAATCCCTTTGCCGCCTCCCATGCGCGCGTCGAGGCCCTGGAGGCACCCGACGTTATCGCCATGGACGACGATCCCATTCGCGCCGTGATGACCAAGCGCAAGTCCTCGATCGTGCTTGCCTGCCGAGCCATTAAGAAGGGTAACGCGGATGCATTCTTCTCTGCCGGCTCCACCGGCGCCATGACCGCTGCCGCTACCGCCTACGTGACGCCATTTAGGGATCAGGCCGAAGGCAAGAAGCAGCCGGTGCGTCCGTGCCTCACCAATGCACTGCCCAACCGCGCCGGTGGCCTGACGGTCCTGTGCGACATGGGAGCCAACCCCGATGTTGAGGTTGACGACATGGTGCGTTTTGCCCAGATGGGTAGCGCCTATGCACGCGTCGTCTTGGGCATTGAGCAACCCCGCGTCGGTCTGCTCGGCAACGGCACCGAGGATGAGAAGGGCTCCAACTTTACCAAGGCGTGCTTCCCTGCCATGAAGGCCGCCGTTCCCGGCTTTGTGGGCAACTGCGAGGGTACCGACCTGACCTCGGGTAACTTTGACGTCGTCGTTGCCGATGGCATGTCGGGCAACATCGCGCTCAAGGCAACCGAGGGCGCCGCTAAGTTTTTGCTGCAAGAGCTCAAGGGTGCCTTTATGGCTTCGCTCGGCACCAAGATCGCCGCGCTGCTCATCAAAAAGCAGATGCGCGAGATTAAGGCCAAGCTCTCTGGCGACGCCAAGGGCGGCGCGATTCTTCTGGGCCTGCGCGGCGTGGTCCTGATCGGCCATGGCGCCACCTCGGTCGAGGCTGTCAAAAACGGTACGCTCGCGGCGGCCGAAGCCGTGCGCGCCGGGCTGGTCGAGAATGTCGCCAACTCTATGGACGGTATCGTTTTATAAGAGCGAGTTAGAGCGCTGTTATGTGCTTCGCGGCGCACGTCGTGGGGTAGAATCAGAACCGTGTCTTGGTACCGCCCGGGCGGTACCATTCTTTTGGTATTCATGCACTATGAGAGGAAGCGCTATGGACCGCTCCGAAATCTTCGATAAGATCGCCGAAATCGCCGCTGACGTGCTGGGTGTCGATGCCGCTGACATTAGCGACGAGACCACTTTTGACGATCTCGATGCCGATTCGCTCGAGCGTCTGCAGCTGGTGACGGCCATTGAGGACGAGTTCGACCTCGAAATCGATGACGAGACCCTGCTGTCGCTCAACTCTGTCGCCGACGCCGTCGACGCGATCGAAAACGCCAAGGAGGCCTAAGTC
>CAJMPF010000145.1 GCA_905215195.1 uncultured bacterium
GACGGGCTGCAGTGGCGGCGGCAAAGACCCCAAGGCCAACTTCGTTGGCAGCTGGGAACTCTCTGGTGGAACCGTGGATGGCGAAGAGCTGACCGATGAGTACATGAAGATGCTCGAGGATTGGGGTGTCCACTGTGTTCTGATTCTCGATGAGGACGGTACAGGTGCCCTCGACCTGTTCCTTGAAGTCATGGACCTTAAATGGGAGGCAAAGGACGCCACCACCGTAACCATCACCGCCGAAGACGAGTCGCATGACATGAAGCTCAAGGACGGCAAACTCATCCTCGAAGAAGATGACGGCAATCTTGTCTTTACCAAGTCCGACAAGGACCTGTCCGGTACGGTGAAGAAGGATCGCGAGGCGGCCGAGAAGGAAGAAGAGATCGATGAGGCCGTCGAAGACGAAGATGTCCAGAGCGTCGAAATCTCCCCCGCCGTCACCGTCGCCGATGACGATCTGTGCACCATCACCATCACCGAGAAGTTCAAGGACGACTGGGGCGACATCGGCTTTGTCGTCAACATCACCAACAAGAGCGACAAGGACCTGACCTTCTACGCCCCCACCGGCAAGACCAACGTCAACGGCACCATGAAGGAAGCCTGGTTCTCGGCTCACCTGATGCCCGGCACCAACGCCACCGAAGAGTTCACCTTCTCGAACGGCACACTCGATAGCCTTGACGACCTCGTCAACACGACCATCGGCATCGATGCCTACCTGACCGATTCCTACGAGGACGTCGCCTCCTACAGCGCAACCATCGCGTAACGGCAGACACCGATAGCCGCGGATTGGCGGACACATCCGCGCACATGCCAGACGGGGCCGCAGGAGATAATCCTGCGGCCCCGCCGCTTTATGCCGATGCGTAACGAGCGTTAGCGCTCCATGTTGGGAACGATGCTGCCCTCCGTTACTGCGCGCACGGCCAAGCGCATGATGTTGTCGTAGCCGGTCTTATTGAGAATCTCCGAGATGCGGCGTTTGATGGTGCCCTCGCTCATAAACAGCTCGGCCGCGATCTCGCGGCGGCTTTTACCCTCGCAGGCAAGGCGCAAGATCGACAGCTCGACATCGTCGAGGGCCGCCGTGCCCGAGAAGATGCTCTCGGGCGGCTTGGGAAACGTGCAGTAACCCGCCAACGTGGAGCGCATCACGGCGAAAAGCTCGTCGATACCGACGTTCTTGTACACAAAGCTGTCGACGCCCGCCTCGCGCGCCTGGTCCACAAAGGTGATTTCGGGCATACCCGTCATGATAATGACGCGGCACTCGGGCAGTTGTTCTTTGATGCGCGCCGCCGCCACGATGCCGTTGGAATCATGCTCGGTGCATACGTCCATCAGTATCATGTCCGGGCGCTCCTTAAGCACAACGTCCAAGGCATCCGAGGCGTCGGCGATCGCGGCAACAACCGTCATGTCGGGCTGGTCACCGACGGAGCGCGCGAGGCTCTCGCGCAAGATAGCCTGGTCTTCGACGATTAACACGCGAATCATAAACTTCTCCTTTGGACCGTGGCGCTGGAGGCGAGCGGGATGGACACCGTAAGCGTGAAGGGCGGGGCGGTGTGGACTTCCAGGCTGCCGCCCAGATTCTGTGCGACATGCCTCATACCTGGGATACCCGTTCCCTCGCGATACGATACGGGTGCAGGCGCGCCGTCGTTAGAAACGACCATCCGCGCGACAGCGCCGTCTTCTGTCCCCTCCTGCCACAGGCGCACATGGACCTGATGGGCCTGTGCATGCTTGGTGGCATTGGTCGAGGCTTCGCGGATAATCTGCAAAAATGCTGCGGCGACACGCGCGTCGTTTGGCAGCTCGCCCTCCACATCGATCTGCACGCTCACCAGGCCAAAGGCATGGACGATATCTCCCAGTTGCTCTGCCGGTTCGGTGTCGCCCCCGCTGCGCAGATCGGCAGCGATTGAGCGCAGCAGCGGGTCGATCTGCTCGAGTGACTCGTCATCCAGGCGCCCCTCCTCCAGATAACGATGGAGGATGGACAGGCGCTGCCCGATCACGTCGTGCACGCGGGCGCGCATACGCAGATAGGCCGCATTGTCAGCAACTTTTTTGACTTCTTCGATCTGGGCTTGGAGCTCTTGGCCCGCAAGCTCAAGCAGGTGGTTGGCTTGCGCCAGGCGATCATGAGCATGCGCATACTCTGTTACATCCAGGCCGATAATGCGCTCGAAGAGGCGGCCCGAAACCATAACGTCATCGTGCACAAACAAGCGAATCTCGGCGGGAGAAACCTCGACCACCGCCCGCGCCTCACCAAAGCGGTCCAGATTAATCCGCACGCGGTTCTGGCTGCTTTCGGGCATTTGCATGCTGAGTTTGCGCAGGTCGTTCCATGTACCGCTCATATCGCCTAGGTCGGTGGGCATATGAAGTTCCACCAGGTTTTTGCGCATGCAGCGGTTCATAAGCAGCGGACGGCCCCTCGGGTCTAAATACAGGATGCCCACGGGAATCACGTTGATGGTTTCGATCGTCGAGAACGCGGTGATATCCTCCTGACGGTTGCGAACGTCCATCAAGAGCGCCGCGATGGAGCGGAACAGGAAAAACGCTCCCTCTGCGATAAGGACCGTGGTCCACGCCGAGCCCATGGCAAAAACCACCGGCGGTGTAACGGCGACAACAAGCAGCAGCTCGACCAGCATGACGGGGCGACGATAGCGCACCATAAGCACCACGCCATAGGCAAAGATTGCGGCATTGGTCCACAACGCTCCGCCCATTGCCCTGGCGCAAACGTCAAGCGGCGCCACCAGATATGAGCCAGACGACGCGAACAAGATGAGCGCCGAAATAACTAGGTGAAGCACAAGGCTCGCCTCGTAGGCACAAATCACCTTACGGTTATAGGACAAGCGGCGCGATGCGATGAGCGGGACGTGGATCGTCTGCAGACACGCAGCCAGGGCAAAGACAACATCGAGCGCAACGATTTGGGGAAGGATGAGCGAAATCTGCATCGTCACTCACCCGCCCTCGGCATCAAGACGATCATGCGCAGCTGGCCGGGCTCGCCCTCAAGGCGGTATGCCACGTTGCGCTCTTGCAGAGCGCTTTCGAGCTCTTGCGCGGCAGGTGTCTGCGAAAGATCTGCATCATCGTTGGAAAAAAGCGCGGCACGCAGCTCGACACTGCATCGGTCATGATCGCCCAAGTGATACATAAGCGCCGGACGGTCGGTGGTGTAGGCAAAAAACGCAAAGTCATACACGCAGTCGTACAGGGCGCTTACCGTACTGGCGTGCATCGGGCGCCGTATGGCGATAATCGAGGCACAATCGATATCGATGGTGCGCAGGTCGCTTGCGAGCTCGTTAGCAATGAGCTGAATGCGGTCGCGATCAAAACCGCTCTCCCCGTGCTGTGCCAACGTGAGCGACCCTTTGCGCTTGCAATAGGCGACGAGCATCTTGGCGCGCTGCAGCATGCGGTAACGCTCGTGCGAAGACGCCTCGTCCGTCAACGGCGGCAGCGAGCTCAGCAGGTCGTACATTCCTTCGAGCGCGCGGGCAAGCGCCTGGTCCACGTCTTGGACCAGCAAGGTCTCGGCCTCTTGATCTGCCAGGTGCGTCTTAAGGTCGTAGTCGGCAGCGAGCAGCTCGTTTTGACGCTGCAGCTCCATGCGACGATGTGCCAATTCACGGTTAAGCTCGTTGAGATCCGACACGTCTTGGGCAAGCAGGGCCGATCCGCCCAGCAGTGGAAAGGCACGGTACATCACATCGGGATCGGACGCCACGGCAAAGGCATGGGCGCGGCCGTGCGCCTGGGTCCGCAACTCCTCGCGCACGCCTACCGGCATTGGCTTTGACACTGGCGTGGCATAGACTTCCTGCAGGTCGCGCGTTAGAACTTTGAGGTCAAGCGGCAAGGTGTCGAAAATGCCGGCGATGTCGTGATATGACGGAATGACACCGCAATCGAGACAGATTTCCATCGCCGCCACGCACAAGACGCAATAGATGAGCGAGAAGTTGAGCCTCCATGCCCAGGGCACACGCAACGCATATGAGATGGCAAAGAACGCGCCGCCCAGCAGCACGAGCGCCGCCGTGCCCGAGAAACGTTGAATGCGAAAGGACGAGGACCGGCCCACCAGGATAAAAAAGGCCACAAAGTTAAAGGCCGTCCACACGAGGACGGCGAAATAACCCCAGCCGTACGTGTAATCGTTGCTCCAGGTGTCGCTTGTACGGTCAAAGTGGAAGACCTGCTGGTGAAAATCGTTGGTGAGCACAAATCCGATAAGCAGGATAGCCACAATCCACAGCGCAGCGCAGTAGCGGCGACCCAGGCGGTGTTGCTCCAGGCCCGCAAGGCGCAAACCACACAACTGGTAGAGCAGCGGAATGAGTGTCATGGGCACGTAGTACAGGTACCACAGCACGGTGGCATAGAACGGCGTGAACGACTTGTACTTGAGAATGACTTCGATCATCCACAGGGCGCAGATGGTGGCGATGGCAACAAGACGGCGGCGCAACACATAGTCCAAACAGCGCAGATAGACCGATACGCCCCAGATCGAAAATGCAATTGCGGCAACAAGCAACGGCAGAGAGCTCGAATAGACGAGCGCATCCACGACCTCTTCGGACACCTCGCTATAGGCGGGCACGGCGTTAGAAAGTTTGGGGTCGAAGGCGAACAGCGCCGGCAAGACTGCCAAAAGCATGAGGAACATCGCGGTGATGACACCGGCGATAGCAAAGACGCGGTGGCGGTACACCTGATGTGTTATGCCAACAAGGAATCGCGGCATGGCGAAGAGCCTGCCGCCCCTGGGATCCGCCACGGGTGCGGATCGGGCGGCCGCGTTGCCGATATGTCGCTCGCGGGTACCCATAGTGCTTTTAGTGTACCGACAGATGGGTCGAAAAAGCGGGGCGCATGTCCCAAAATCCGCAGACGGCAAGGCGCCCGGCAGCCTCCCCCGTCTGGCACTTCCCGATATCCGCCCGCCCCAAACCACCGCAAAGGGGACAGGCACCTTTGTGGTGGTTTGGGACGATGCGCTAGTCCACGGTGATGTCGATATTTTTGCCGATGAGGCCTACGTAGCCGCC
>CAJMPF010000146.1 GCA_905215195.1 uncultured bacterium
GGCTGCTGCCAAGATTCTCGAGGCCCGCGCCGAGGCCCGTGCCGCCAAGAACTGGGATCTGGCCGACGCCATCCGCGACCAGCTCAAGGACCTGGGCCTGACGATTGAAGATACCGCCGCCGGCACTCGTATTAAGAGTCTCTAGTATTTGTCGACCGTTCGAGGTGCGGCAGATTGCCTTGAAAGAGGAGGGCATAGACCTGGTGGTCATGCCCGACGATTGAAAGGCAAGGTGCCGTGGCTCGGACGGTCGATTCTTGTTCGTTATCTATTTTAAGGAGGCCGTTTTATGGCCGACAATCGCAAGCGTGCGCCTCGTGGCGGCAAGCAGGCTGCTTCTGGCTCGCGTTCGATTCGCCGCAATGACCGCGCTGCCGCTCCCAAGGGCCAGCGCGATCGCACCCAGGCCGCACGTCCGCAGCGCGATCGCAACCGCGACGCTGTCCAGGCTCCCAAGGGCGAGTTTATCGAAGGTCGTCGTGCTGCCGCCGAGGCGCTACGCACTGGTTTTCCCATCAAGTGCGCGTTCATTGTCGAGGGTGGAGAGCGCGATGCCGCCTTGTCGCGCCTGGTCGACGACCTCAACGCCGCGGGCGTCCGCATTAAGTATGTGCCGCGCGCGCAGCTCGACGCACTGTCGAGCCATGGCGCTCATCAGGGCATCGCACTCGAGGTTGGCAACTTCCCCTATGCCGATGTCGCCGATATTCTCGATCGCGCAGGCGACGGTCCGGCGCTTGTCGTCGTGCTCGACCATGTGACCGATGACGGCAACTTTGGCGCCATTGTGCGCTCCGCCGAGGTCGTGGGCGCGGCCGGTGTCATCATTGCCAACAAGCGCGCCGCCGGTGTGACCGTTGGCAGCTACAAGACTTCTGCCGGTGCTGTCATGCACCTGCCTATCGCACAGGTTCCCAATATCGCCCGTGCGCTCGATGACCTCAAGGCCGCTGGCTTTTGGGTGGGCGGTGCTTCCGAGCACGCCGAGGGCAGTTGCTGGGATGCTTCCTTCGAAGGTCGCGTGGCGCTCGTCATGGGCTCCGAGGGCGACGGCATCTCGCGCCTGGTACTCGAGAAATGCGACTTTTTGACCAAGCTTCCCCAGCGCGGCATGACCGAGAGCCTCAATGTTGCCCAGGCGACCACGGCGTTGTGCTTTGAGTGGCTGCGCCGCAACGTCGGCGAGCTCATGGGGGAGGAGTAGCGCATGTCCAAGAAGAACCGTGCCAAGTCCAAGGCCAAGCGCTTTGGCGAGGGCTCGGCCAAGCCGATTGTTTCGGCCGCGACCTATGGCGTGGGCGGCAATGCGTTTGCGCAGGCCATCGCCGATCCGGTCTCGACGGTGCACTCCAATAAGCCCGAGCTGCTGGTGGTCGACGGCTACAACGTGATCCACTGCACGCCGCGCTACGAAAGGCTCGTCTACGACCATTCCGACGATCCATACTCCAGCGACGTTCACGATATGGCGCGCACCGCCCTCATCAACGACGTTGCCGCGTTTGCCCAGGGCCGCTACGAGGCCGTAATCGTGTTTGACGGTGCGGGCAATATCTCCAGCGAGCGCCCCAACCTGCCGGCCCGTGGCGTGCGCATCGAGTTTTCGCCGACGGGCGTCTCGGCCGATACCGTGGTGCAGAAGCTCTGCATCGAGGCACGCGAGGAAGGCCGCGCGTGCTCCGTGGTGTCGAGTGACGGCACGATCCAGGCCGTCGTCATGGGCAAGGGCGTCACGCGCATCTCGAGCCGTATGCTGGTGGACGAGATCAAACAGATCGATAACGACGTTCACGAGGCAGAGGAAGCTCCGCAGATCAAGATGACCCTGGGCAGCCGCCTGAGCCCCGATGCCCTGGCCAAGCTCAAGGCCCTGCGCGGAAGGTAGGGGAGTTGGCGGGGCAATGCTGCCTCGCTAACTCCATTCAGCGATGTCGATCATTCTTTCGAGGCGCCACGTTAGCGCCTCTTTTAGATAAGGCAGTCTCGCTGCTAGGGCATCGTTTTTAGACAGAATCTCGATCGCCTCGTCGACAAAGCCTTCGAGTTTGTCGCCGTTAAACCAGCCCATGTCCTCGACGAGCAACATTTGTTTGGCGGGGCTTGAATGAAATTGTGCGCTGGTAAAACTGTGCTCTCCCGCCCTAAGCTCCTCAAGAGAAATGTTGCACCAGAGCGATGAGCCCGAATCAAAGATGGGGGCAGGTCTGCAGGTTAGCGTGTTGACGTTTCGCACAAGGCCAAAGTTACGCCAATGGCGGTCATAGTTGGCGATGATGTCGTCGCATACGATCACGCGGTCAAGGGCATCCTTGACGCCTGTCACCCCGAGCTCCTCGCAGTTTGCTACATATCGCTCGTAGTCGGTTAGCCGTTCATCTGCGTTCGCGTACTGGTTTACATAGAACGCAGGGACATACTCTTCTTCATCAGTTAAGAAGACATCGCATATGCTCAGGGCGGAAGTGCCCGTGCCCTCGAGCGAGTAAGGCACATAATCGCAGGCGTTTAGGATGCGACGGTGAAGTGCAGTCGCCACCAGCTCGTTATAAGGTTCCTGGTTCAGGTGCGCTCCTGCCTTATGCAGAATTCGACGCTCGCCCTCGCACGTCCAGTACTTTTGAAGATTGCCGTCCGAGGTGTTATCGGGCTTTGCAGCAGCCGCTTTTCCCTCTGGGGCAAAGGGCGCAATGGACAGTGAGACGTCATCAAAGGCGTTATTGAAGAAGTTGATATCCTCCCAGGTGAGACCGGAACCTTGGGGCCTAATCCAATACTGGTCGGATAAGGAGAGGCCGAGATTTCGCTGGACGAGTTCATCGGGAACATCGACTGCGGCTTCTGCAAGCAGGGAGGCTAGCCCAATGCGTGCGAGCGGGATACCGCGGCCGCGCCACCAGATGCAGAAGGAGTCGAGCGATATGGGGCTATTAGGGCCAAATACTCCAATAGGGGCGTGGGCGTAATCGATGTCGGCACCGATGTGGGTAAAGTCTTTTCGCGATGTGCTGTAGACCAGCTGAGCGACTTCGTACGTGCGGTTCATGAGGGTGAACGCGATCTCGCTCTTACCGTGGCCGCGGCGGGGACGTCCCCCCGTTTTGGTCACAGAGCGGAGTCGCGTGTCGACGCTGTCTTTGTCGATGAGCCATACACCAGAAGCCTTGCGGGCCTCAAGTGCTCCGTTTTTTATGAGCTCCTGCACCCTGCGCGGAGTGATGCCGAGCAGCTCGGCGGCTTCTTTGGTAGTAAGCATCGCGAAACCCTTCGCCAGAACGAATAGTTTTATATATAGCAATTGTAATTAAAACTATTCGTTCTGGCGAATGGTTTTAAAATTGAGGGCGCACTGACAGAAATGAACGGGCCTGGTACGCGTTGTTGCTGGATTTTGCATATTTGTATAACGCCGTGCGGCCTGTTGCGCCCCGTCCGCAATTCCTTTATTCTTAACTGGCTTCGCGTGAAAGCGCCAAGTGTGCCAGTGTGGCGCAACGGTAGCGCAACTGATTTGTAATCAGTGGGTTGCAGGTTCGATTCCTGTCACTGGCTCCATTAACAAAAGCGCAGGTCAGAGCTTGTTTTCTCTGGTCTGCGTTCTTGTTTTTAGGATGCTGTGTGCAACAGGCTGTGCAACGGCGTGTGCAATAAAACGGGTTTTAACTCTTCAAAATTGAAATGCGTATTCACAATCTCGTCACGTTTAGAACGTCTTGTCGATGTTATTCGGAATCGAAACCCCGTGCTTTCCGATCCATCCGGCGTATAGCTTGTCTCTCTGCTTGAACCATGCGACGCGCATGTTCCTCATGCGCCTTTGTGCAATATGATTTCTGTTTCTTAGTCGTCCTCCTCGGTTTTGACTGCTCCTTCTTCGCGGCCTCTGGGCTTGTAAGTGCGTGCATCGTTTGCTGACGGATCTTGTAGGGACGTTTGCAGAGTTCACAAGAACGCCAGGCTTGATTGCTCTGAAGATATTCCAGAAGCTGCGCAGTAAATGCCCTGGTAAGACTCCCCGCAAATTGTTTTTCAGGTTCCAGGTCTATTTTTGCCAGTTTTAGAAGAGTGCGATCAAGGATGATGCGGTGATTTTCGGGATAAGGATGCAGAGCGAGATCCAGAAAGGCGGCGAGGGGCGCTTCGAGCGATTCCAAGTAACGAGAGGCGACAATTCTTGCAGCGATGACATTCGGTTGTAAATCGTGCTCATTAATCTTTGAATTGATTTCTACGGGCAACTGACAAGCGACGGAAAGCTGGCCGAAGTGTTTCATGACGCTCTTGTTATTAGGCAATTTGGTCAGCAGCTTAATTGTCATGTCATAAGCCTTTGGCCCAAACGCAGATTTACACGCGAAGAGAAGCGCTGCGACTTGCATGATAGATATGGTAGAAAGCAGGTCATCCATCAGAATGACTTGCTCGTTATTCTTCCTTATACCCTGAATCAGGTTTGCCGCTTCTGTACCAGCTGAACCGTCGCGTCCTTTGTAGTGATTAAACAACGATAAATCAAAGGCGTCTCTGATTTCGACACTTCTTTGTGAACCGTCTAGTGCGTCTTGCCATTTTTCAAAGCCGTCACCTATCGGATTGTCAGAGAACTCATCGTTAGAGATATATCGTTTTTCAACCCGCTCAAACTCTCCGGCGTAGGGTGAAACGGGGAGACCGTAGGCTTCGATGAAACGTTTGACTTCACCTAAGTCACTCGTATCTAAATTGAGTAGGGCACCCGTTGCAAAGCCGTCTGGAAGACCGTATGCCTTGGCTCCGGCTTTGCAAAGGAACGCCGGACGCTCTGAGCCGTCGAAATTGACGCAAATCAGTCGGGCAATTGGCAATGTCCAAGGGATTAAGTCGTCGTTAGTGGTGGGAACTTTAATTTTTCCTGTACTCATAAGTGCTCCTCTAGCTGCTCAAAGCCCGTTAAACTCCATTCTGCTAAAAATAATAGTTAGCGCCATGTCGCAGGTCAAGTAGTGTGAACTACGTAAACCACACGAAC
>CAJMPF010000147.1 GCA_905215195.1 uncultured bacterium
CAAGTGGCAGCCCGCGGCCGATAATCGCGGCGTTCTCGCCGTAGCGGGCGGCGTGCATGGCGGCCAGCGCCGCATCGGCTTGTTCGGCCGGCACGACGGCAACCATCTTGCCCTCGTTTGCCACCTGCAGCACATCGTAGCCGAGCATCTCGCAGGCGGCCTGCACGTCGGGACGCACGGGCACGGCATCCTCGTCGACCTCCATGGCAACGCCGCTGGCCTGTGCAAACTCGTTGAGTGTGGACGCCAGGCCACCGCGCGTGGGGTCGCGGAAGCAACGTGTGTCGGGTGCTGCGGAAAGCACATCGGCAATCAGGTGGTTGAGCGGCGCGGCGTCGCTTTCGATGGTGCTCGAAAACGCCAGACCCTCGCGCTGACTCATGATGGCGATGCCGTGGTCACCCAGTGTGCCCGACACCAGGATGACGTCGCCGGGCCGGCAGTTTGCGCCGCTGAGCGCCA
This sequence comes from uncultured bacterium, assembly GCA_905215195.1. Taxonomy (GTDB): domain Bacteria; phylum Actinomycetota; class Coriobacteriia; order Coriobacteriales; family Coriobacteriaceae; genus Collinsella. The sequence goes on from CAJMPF010000147.1 coordinate 463, forward strand.
CGCCCGCGGGTACCTCGCCCACGCCGGCGGTATTGATGTAGACGCCGTCGGCCCCGCCGCGCTCGACCACCTTAGTGTCGCCCGTGATTATGGACACGCCCGCTTCGTGCGCCGTTTCGGCCATCGTCTGCACAATCTGGTGGAGCTTATCCATGGGATAGCCCTCTTCGAGGATAAAGCCGCACGATAGGTAGCGCACGTTGGCGCCCGAGGTCGCGACGTCGTTGACGGTTCCGCACACGGCGAGGCGGCCGATGTTGCCACCGGGGAAGAACTGCGGCGAGACTACAAAGCTGTCGGTCGACATGGCGATGCGCCCGCTCGCGGGCAGCGCGGCGACGCCGGCGTCGTTGCCTTCGAGCAGCTCGGGCGAACCAAAGGCATCTAAAAAGACCTCATCGATGATGCGTTTCATCATCTGGCCGCCGGAGCCGTGACCCAGCAGGACGGTGCTATCGGTAACGCTATGGGACATATCGAAAACTCCAATCGTGGGTGGTGCCGGTGTGCGGGTGTGCCCGGGCTAGTCGCGGTAGCGGTAGTACGCCGCGCAGCTGCCCTCGGAGCTCACCATGCACGGGCCGACGGGGTGCTCGGGCGTGCAGGTGCGGCCAAAGAGCGGGCAGCTGCTCGGCGCAATGGCCCCGCGCAGCACGTCGCCGCAGCGGCACTCGCGCGGCTCGACCGTCGCCTCAACGGGCACGTCAAAGCGAGCGCGGGCATCAAAGCGCGAGAACTCGGGGCGGATGGAAAGGCCCGAGTTGGCAATCAGCCCCAGTCCGCGCCATGTGGTATCGCACGGCTCAAACACCTGCTCGACCAGCTGGCGCGCCACGGGATTGCCGTCTGCGTTGACGCCACGGCGGTAGGCGTTGTCAATCGCCGGCCTGTCCTCGACAACCATCTGGACCAGCATGCAGATGCCCTGCAGGATATCGACCGGTTCAAATCCCGTGACCACGCCCGGGGTATTGAATTCGTCGACCAAAAAGCCAAAGGGGGCTAAGCCCGTGATGGTGGCGACGTGGCCCGGCAGGATAAAGCCGTCGATAGTGGTCTCGGGATCGTTGGCGATGGCGCGCAGCGCCGGCGGCGTGGTCTTGTGGGCGCAGTAGACCGAGAAGTTCTGGAGTCCGCGTGCATCGGCCTCCAAGATGGCGGCGGCGATGGTGGGCGTCGTAGTCTCAAAGCCCACGCCCATAAAAATGACCGGGCGATCGGGGTTTTGCTTGGCAATGTCGAGCGCGTCGAGCGGGGAATAGACGATGCGAATATCGCGCCCTGCCGCCTTTTGCGCAGCGAGTGAGGTGGACGATCCGGGCACGCGCATCATGTCGCCAAAGGTGGTGATGATGGTGCGGTCTATGTTGGCGAGCGCGATCGCGTGGTCGATGTCGCGGTTGGCGGTGACGCAGACGGGGCAGCCTGGGCCGCTCAGCAGCTTGAGCCCGGCCGGCATAATGGAGCGAAAGCCATAACGCCCGATGCTCACGGTATGCGTGCCGCAGACTTCCATAAGGTTGATGGCGCGGTCGCCGACAAGCTCATGAATGCGTTCGATGAGCTCGCGAGCCAGCTTGGGATTGCGGAATGCCGAGAAGTCGATACCGGGGCGAGCCGGCTGCTCGGGCGCCACTAGTAAGCCTCCGCCGGGTTGGTGGCAAGCTGGTCTTCTTCGACCAGCTCGGACATGGCATTAACAAGCTCGAGCGTCTCTTGCGCTTCCTGCTCGTCGACAATCTGGATGCCAAAGCCGGCGTGTACGAGAACATAGTCTCCTACCTGCGCCGTCGGCACGAGTCTCAGCGAAACAGGGCGCTCGATGCCCATCATGTCGACGGTGGCCTTGAGGTCATCGTCGCGTTTGACTACTTTACCGGGAACGGCAAGGCACATATTGTTCCCCTTTTAGACGCTTTGCGCTGGATAGGCGCTCAATAATCCATCAGTTGATGGTAGCGCTCGCGGGGTTCGCGGGCAAACGCGTTACGCCTGTGAGACGGCTGGGCACAGCGGCGTGTGAGGGCGAGCTACTGCGATGCAATCTGCGCAAGACGAGCGCTTGCGACCGCCGCCTGACCGTAGGCGATGCAGCCGTCATTGACGGGTACGGTGTGGGGGACAAGGACAGTAAGGCCTGCGCTTTTGAGCTCGCGGGCGAGGAGCTGAAGCAGAAGTCGGTTCATGAACACGCCGCCCGAGAGCGCGACGGTATCGATGCTTTCGCGCGCGCAGATTTCGCGTGCGATTCGTGCCGAAGAGCGCGCGATGGCGATATGGAAGTCGAGCGCGAGCCTGTAGGCCGCAGTGCCGGCCCTGATTCCCTCCAAAAGCGCCTCAATAAGCGATCTGGAGTTTAGAACATGGCAGGCGTCCGGACGGGATGATTCGGTTACGGAAAAGCCGGCTATATTGCCGGCGGGGCAGGCACTTTCACTGCTGAGCGCGCGCCAGGCGGCGGCTTCGAGTTCTATGGCGGGTTCGCCCTCGTAGGTTGCCTTGTCGCAGATGCCCAGAATTGCTGCCGCGGCATCAAAGAGACGCCCCATGCTGCTGGTACGCGGGCTGTTGATGCCGCGCTCGATCATGGTGGCTGTCACGCTGCGCGTTTGTTCGTCGAGGCTGTCCAAAAGCCGAGCGGCACCTGGGTGCTCGAGCAGGCCGAGCTCACTGAGCAGGGCGAAGGCGTTGCGGCGGGCGTCGCGCACGGAGGCCGCCCCACCGGGGAGCGCCCAGGTGCGCAAATGCGCGGCGCGCTCAAAGCCGCCAAGGCTGGCAACAAGAAACTCGCCGCCCCAAATGGTCCCATCGGTGCCGGCGCCGGTGCCGTCAAAGGCGATGCCAAGGACGCGCGCGTCGGTTGTAAGCTGGCCCGCGGCGATGGCCTCGGCCATTACGCTCGCGATATGCGCATGATGGTGCTGCACCTCGACGAGCGGCAGATTGCATTTTCGCGCCTGCTCGCGCGCCCACTGGCCCGATAGATAGCTGGGGTGTAAATCGCAGGCCAAGGCGGCGGGCGCCAAGTCAAAGAGATCTTCCAAGCGCGTGCGCGCGGCGTTCCAGGCATCGAAGGTCCCGCCGTTTTCAACATCGCCGATATGCTGCGACACAAAACAGGTCGCCTCGCCGTTCGTCCCTTCACGCGTGAGCGTAATCGTGGCCTTTTGTTGCGGCCCGCAGGCGAGTACGCAGGATGGAGCGCCGTCGAGCGCCGGCAACGGCAGCGGCTGGGGTGCATATCCACGAGCGCGGCGAACGGGCATAACGGCGCCGTCGACCACGCGCACCACGGAATCGTCATAGCGCGAGAGAATCGCTCGATCGTTGCCGAGCAGCGCGTCGGCAATGCCGGCGGCAACGAGGCGCTCCCAGGCAAGATCGTCATCGGTCTCGATGGGCTCTTCGCTCAGGTTGCCGCTGGTCATGACGAGCGCGTGCATACCGCAGGCTTCTGCCGCGGCAAGCAACAGATGTTGAAGCGGCGTATAGGGGAGCATGACGCCGAGCTCGGGCAAGTCGTGCGCGACAGATGGCGCGAGAGCGAGGATGTCGGGGGAGCCGCCGCTCTCGCAAACAGCACGTCGGCGCAGCAGCACAATGGGGCGGATACTGCCGGCGAGCAGATCGCGTTCAGCATCGTCGATATGACACAGGCGCCCAGCGTCGGCAAGACGGCGCACCATGACGGCAAGCGGCTTATTGCTGCGGCGTTTGCGGCGGCGCAGCTCGGCTACCGCCTGCTCGTTGACAGCGTCACAGGATAGATGGAATCCGCCCAGTCCCTTGATGGCGACGATACCGCCGTTGGCCAGCAGCTCAACACAGCGGTCGATGATAGCGTCGCTGGCCTCGCGTGTGGTGCCGACGGCCGGTGTCGCGGACGAATTCCCGCACGCATCGCCGTTCACAGCCTCGCGCCACGTAATATGCGGCCCGCAATCAAAGCAGGCATCGGGTTGCGCGTGAAAACGCCGGTCGAGTGGGTCGGCATACTCCGCGGCACACCTGGGACACATGGGAAAACAATCCATCGATGTGGCCGCTCGGTCATAAGGCAACGATCGGATGATGGTAAAGCGTGGCCCGCAGTTAGTGCAGTTGATAAAGGGGTAGTGATAGCGTCGGTCGGCGGGATCGAACAATTCGCGCAAGCAATCGTTGCAGGTGGCGATATCGGGCGAGACGAGCGTCGGGTGCGCGGTCTGGTCCTGCGACGCCACAATGTGAAAGCCCTGCTCATCGGCAGTGCTCCAGCCGCCAGGCTCCAAATCCGCAATATCGACTCGCTCAACGCGGGCCGCCGCGGGCGCATGCTCAGAAAGCGCGGCAACAAAAGCATCGAGTGCATCGGTCGGAGCGTGCGCCTCGATATGCACGCCGTCGCCCGCATTGAGCACCCAGCCGCAAATGCCGTGCGCCATGGCCTCGCGATACACAAACGGTCGCATGCCGACACCCTGCACAATGCCCGTTACATGGATATGCACATGTCGCATGCGACCCTCCTTCATTGAAATGTGTGCTGTTACAGCC
>CAJMPF010000148.1 GCA_905215195.1 uncultured bacterium
CGGCTGCCGTGAGGGGAGCGTTGGCATCGCCCGTGCCCGCAAGCGCGCCCGCTTTTCCGGAGCGCTTGTTAGTGCCGTGGTCCTTGCCACTGCCGGAGCTGCTTCCGCCGGAGCCGCCGCCCTCGTCAGTGCCGCCGCCACTCGCGCCGCCATCGCCGTCGACCGTCATCGGGGCGTCGTGAAGTCCTGTCGTATCAGCGCTGTCGCATACGCCGACCTGAACTTCTGAGCGTTCGCATGCCGCGTCGGGCACATGAAGCTCGTGCAGCACGGCACCCAGCGCCGAGTTTGCGCCCGGTCGAATTTCCTCGAGCGTTACGGGATCGAGCGCCACCAGATTACGCGCCTTCGCATATAGCGTTACACGTTTGCCCACTTCATCGCTCCAACTCTCGGGGATGGCGAAGCTCATGCGGAACTGTGCCGTGCAACCCGGTGCCAGCACGGCGTTGCCGTTGTCGGCTACCAGCGGGTGCGTTGCAAAACGTGCGCCCAGCGTCTCGAGCGCGTACTTCACGTGTGCCATGTCGTTGACCGAAGCGTCCTCGGCAAGCTCTGGATCGTAGATCGATGCCATGCGTGTGTTCGCTCCGAACCCGATGGATGCGCTGGAGAACGGCTGGCTGGAGCCCTCTCGGTACAGATCGATTGTGCCGGCGGTCAGCAAGGTGTTGCCGTCGTTTCGCACCGTGACCATGAAGGATTCGCCTGCTGCTCCGGGCACCACCGCGCCCGAGGTAGCGACTGCGCCCGTCGGAGTGGCACACGCCACCAAGGGCACTTCGATGCCGTGTAGTTCTGCCTCGCTCTTCTCCGCGCTCACAATGTGCGTGGCGAGCGCGGAGAGCATGCTCCCCGACGTCAAAAATGTCGTTATCTGATCGACGGGATGGTCCAGCTCGCACATCACGAACGGCTCCGTAAACAGATCGCCTGCCAAGGTGCTGGCGAAGATGCGGAAGTGCTTGCCCATCACTGCTACCGGGTTGCCTTCTTCGTCGTAGGTTTGCCCCACCTTGCCATCGGTGTTCTCTACATAGAGCACGCACCTGCCGTTGTTGCTTACGCTAAACGATGCCGGGCCACAGCCTGCGGCACCCACGGGCTGCGTTGCAAATGCCGATGCGCCTCGCGTCCAAGTAATATGCTGCAGTTGCTCGTTGACGGTAGCCAAAAAGCCCGTGTGCTGCGGCCACGGCACCGCGTGGGGTACTGTGGCATCTGGCGACATAACGCCCCAGCCCGCAATGGACTGGCCGATCACGGCGTACGATGCACAGCCACAACCGCCTGCGGTCTCGTATGCAACGGGCACCACCATTTTGCCATTGATATTCTCGGGCGCGCCGAGCTCGATGCTCGACGGTGCCTGCGGAAAGCGGAGGACCTGACGGAACGTGAGACTGTCGCCCAAATCATCCGACCACAGGGTAAAGCATTCCAGCGCAACCACGGCCTCGCTGCCGAGTGCCTTCTCTGTGGTGGCTCCGTGGCTGTGGAGGTAAGCGCCCGACAGACGTCCGTCGACCAGCGTCTTGCCCACCGTGATGCGTGGGCACTGCAGGCAATGGTAGCCATCCTCCTGAAGGCGGCCGCGCGAGATGCTGCGCCACGACGTGTGCGATATCACGCGAACTCCGTCGTTGCTTATGCGCAGGCGCACAACGGACAGTATGCCGGATGTGCTCGCCGTATCGAAAAGGGTGTTGTCGCCGGCGGGGCGCTCGCCCGAGACCAGCAGCACGTAGGCGTCCTGGTTTCCTCTTCCGTCCGTATATTCCACCACGTCGAAGTCGTAATCGTATATGCCGTCGCGCTCCACGTCGCCCTCGCCAAACCCAAGGGGAAAGTCCACAGGCGTGGGAGCGGACCACGTTCCGTTTGCCTTTGTGTGTACCACCAGGCGCGAGCGGCCATTGTCGCCGTAGCGCACCGAGGCGATACGGAACAGGCATTCTACGCCGGCAATCATTGCCAGCTTCATGTGGGCTTCGCTGAGCACGCCAGCAAACAGCACGTTGTCGCTCGAGGGCTTGATGCCGCCACGCTCGTCCTCCGACACGCCGGCAGAATTGGCGTTCGGGTCCGCAACGGCGTTTGTTGCCTGACCGATATAGGTGTACTCATACATCGGCGCGGCGTTTTCGTCGTTCCCTATCAGTGCATGGACGAAATGCTCGATCTGTCCCGTGTCGTCGCTTTCTGCATCCGCCTCGAGCTCAATGCGCGTGACCGCTTGATCCCAATCGCGCACGACAGGCGCGGCGTTTACGGCAGTGGCCTTAACCTCGGCGCGTGCGAGCAGTTCGGCGTTGGTGACGATGGTGGCCGATGCGATAAATTGCGGCACACCACCCGCCTCGGCGTTGCCGGCCGAGCCGAAGCAGGCATCCAGCGTATAAGGCGTATCTCCATCCAATGCGAGCTCAGAGCGCTGGAGCACATACTGGTCGCCATTGTTCACCGACATATTCCACGAATCGATGAGTGTGGGCCACGACCCCGACCAAGCCTTGGTGGTCCACTTGAACATTACGAACTGGAGTATTACATCGACATCGACGTCTGCACCTACACGCAGTCGCGGAAGCTGGTGTCCATTTGTCTTTTCGTACCCAATGAACAGCGTGAGGGATGCGGCGCCGCGCACGGCAGACGAAGCGACGCCTGCAACGCCGGCGCCAAAGGTGACGGCAAGCCCGATCTGGATGGTGAACGAACCCGACGTGTTTGAATAGTCGAGCGAAATGTTTTTAAAAAACGTCGCGCCGCTGCCGTGCGTGTGGGCACCCACGGCGAGCGCCAGTTTTGCCAGCACCCAGGGGTTGACGTTTAGGAAAAATGGCACCGGTCCTAGGGTAAACTGCTCGGTCCAATTGAGGTCGGTTCTTACCTGGAAGAGGGCCTTAATATTGCCGTATGCGGGGTCGTTGTTGTTACCCCAGGTTTTGCCCACCCAATCGTAGGCGAGCGAGCCGTACAGCTGTGTGGCGATATCCATCGTGAACAGCGGCGTGCAATGGTGGCGAAGGAGCTTGGTGTTTCTTGGATCGGTGCCCGAACCGGCACTCATACTTTTGTACTGATTCCACTTCCCCTCCATCTCGTCGAGGTAGCGGTTTGCCTGCTTGGCGCCCGACTCACGCGGTGACTTCTTCCAGTACTCCGGATCCGGATTGCCCGAATCGTTCATATAGCTGGCTGGTTTGTATCCTCCGCCAAACAGTACGTACCCGGCAAACGAGAAATCGAACAAAATGGGGAACGTGGGCATCCAGCACGTGAACTTATTGCCGCCAATGCCGGGAAACGCCGCCGGGAAATCAAACGGAGTAATCTCTTGGTCCATGGTAGTGGGGACGATAGTGGTCGAGCCCGATTCTGCCTTTGCGGCCGGCGCGGTGACAACGGCCATGGGGGAGGAGAGTGTATAGGTCTTGCCCTGGTAGTCGAGGACAAAGCGCAACTTGCATCCTTCTTCCAGAAGGCTCGACGCTGCATCGAGGAACTTGTCTTCGAGCGTGAACGTCGCCAGATTATCCGCGCCCGATGCGCTGGCCTCGACTTGGCCGATCTGCGTGACGGTTTCGGATGAGCTGCCCGCGGCGGGCGTCACTTTGTTGATGCGCAGCGTTGCCTGTCCACCCTGTGGCAGATGCGCCTGCACGGTAAAGGCGTGCGTATCGGGCTGCTCGTTTGCCGTGTCGTTCTTCGGCAATGCCATGAACGTAGCCTCAGCGTACTGGATGTCCCACTCGTCGAACGTGAGCTGTCGAAAGTACGGCTCGCCATCGGAGAGCGGACGCGTGGGCGCGGTTATGGCGGTGCCGCCCTGGATACGCGCAAGGGGAATCTCGACATCACGGTAGCCCGCCATGCTAATGGAGATGCCGCCGTTAAAGTCGTACGCGTCGAGAAGCGTCGTCTCGTCCACGTAGCCTTCCGCAAGAGGGGCGACCTCAAAGATGGCCGTGCCCTCGTCGTCGGTAGTGGCGGAGAGCTGCTTGCCCGCGGCATAACGCGACACGAGCGTGACCTGGGCACCCGTGATGGGCGTATTCTTGTTGGCGACGTCGACCACGACCACACCAAACATGGTGCGCGAGAGAACGAGCACCCTGAAGGGGTCTTCTTCGTCGGCATAGGCTTCGGTGGGCGCGAACGGCAATATGAAGGCGTTTGCGCTTCCCGGCACGCGCGGCAACATAATGCTCGCCAGCGAGGATGCTCCGGCAACAAGTAACGAACGGCGATCAAGCATCTTTGGCTCCCATCCCGCAAACATCGGAGGAAATAATCCTATTTTGCGAGAAGGTGCCCCGTGGCGGTAGTGCCGTTCCATGGCCAAAATGTCCAATTTGAGTGCGCGAAAGCGTCAGGCCCCCGGAGCGCTTTCGATACGTCGGGCAGTCTGGCCGCTAGCGCAACATGTGGGCAATCAGCTCGGCGCGAGTTCCGATACCAAGCTTGGCATACACTCCTGATAGGCGGTTTTTAACGGTGCCCGGCGATACTCCCATGTGGCGTGCGATTTCGGCGTTGGTCCATCCGCGGCAGGCGAGCATGGCCATGGTGAACTCCGTGGTCGTTAAATCGTCGGCCACGTCCTCGCCCGAATCGGGGTTGTGGATGCGCCGCCAGCCGTAGCTGAAGCGGTACGTGATCTCGATGATGCGTGCGAAATCGTCAGGGTATTGCGATTTTAGGCATGCCTCGATGAGTCCCTGCAAAAGGCCGTGGTGTTCGCCGATGAGTTCGATAAGGCCGTCGGGACGCGCAGTGTCCCAAGCGGCTCCGAAGTGCGTTTTTGCGGCGTCGATATCCTTGAGGCTCATGCATGCCATGGAAGCCGACAGGTGCAGGAACAGCTCCGAGATGGGATAGCTTCCCTGTTTCATGATCAGGGCGTTTTCCGCCATGCCCAGACTGCGGCCATATTCGCCGCGCAGGTACAGGGCATGCGCCATCACGTAGCTGGCGAACAGGCGCAGGCCT
>CAJMPF010000149.1 GCA_905215195.1 uncultured bacterium
CCCGACTTTACCATCGTAAAAAAGGCGCGCGGCTAAGCGCGCGTATGCGCAAGACGGGCTTTGAGGGGCGACCGATCAAGGTCCGTCTTGCTGTTGATATGAGGCTTTGGGGGAAGCATATGGGTCTTGAGGGAATCAAACTGATTGCATGCGATTTGGACGGCACGTTGCTGCATCCGGGGGAGCGCGAGCTGCGTTCCGAGGCCTTTGAGCTTATCGATGAGCTGCATCGTCGTGGTATCGTGTTTATGCCGGCGAGTGGCCGTCAATATGCGAGCTTGCGCTACCTGTTTGCCCCGGTGGCCGATGAGCTCGCCTATGTATGCGAAAACGGAGCCCTGGTGATGAGCGAGGGGCGTGCCGTGGTCAAGCGTTCTATGGAGCGTGGCCTGGCCATGGATATCGCGAATGCCGTGGTTGCGTACCCCCGTGCCGACGTGACCCTGTCGTGTGAGGGGCACCTCTACACCATGAGCGGCAACGATGCGTTTGTTGACCACCTGCGCTATGAGGTCCATTGTGATGTGGCAGTAGTCGACCGTCCCGAGGACATCGACGAGGACGTCATTAAGATTGCCTTCCAGACGCCCGAGGCGGAGCAGCCGGCGGCGCTGGAGTATTTCGAGCGCCTCTTTAGCGACCGTGTTGACGTTATGACGTCGGGAACCGAATGGACGGACTTTATCGGTTTCGGTTCGGGCAAGGGCTCCGCGCTTGCCGATTACGGTCGTGCCCTGGGGGTTTCGCCCGATGAGATGATGGCATTTGGCGACAATGAGAACGATCGCGACATGCTCAACGTCGTGGGCCATCCCTATCTGATGGAGAGCTGCAACCCCACCATGCGCGGCATTAACGACCGCGTCCGCTACGTGCGCACGGTCGAAGAGGAGCTGCATCGCCTGCTCGCCGAGTAGATATATGGGGCATGCCTAGAAATCTACTTTTTGCTACAGAGTGCAGAAAGGTGGATTTTAGGGCATGTCCCAAACATCTACCGGCAGTCGGGGCAGAGACCCTCGAAGATAGTGTAGTGCGACGTGACGTTCCAGCCGATTTGCTCGGACGCCTTGGCGTCGAGCTGGGTATCGAAGGGGAGTGGCACGTCGATGACGCGGCTGCACGAGGTGCAGATGACATGCGCATGCGGCTCGATGGTGCGATCGAAGCGACTCCCGCCCGGCGTCTTGATCGAGAGGATTTCTCCGGCATCTGCCAAGAGATTGAGGTTGCGGTAGACCGTGCCGCGGCTGATCTTGTCATCCTGTTCGCGCACGGCGTTGTAGATCTCATCGGCGGTGGGATGGTTATAGCTTTGGCGCACGGCGTCAAGAACCAGCTTTCGCTGCTTGGTATTCCTTCTTTGCACCGCCATGCGCCTCGCCTCTTTTCTGTCAACGGTCGTAGGTAAATGATACCGTATTTAGCACACAATACTAATAATGAGGACTGAAACCGTCTTCATTGGCAAGTGGGGCTCGGGCCTGGGCATCTACGAGGCGAAAACGCGTTCCCATGCGCTCGTAGGAGGCATGAAGCGCCTCGAGATGAGATAGGATGTTTGCCGGAGCCCCCTGTATCTCCATCTCGACGGAGCCGTCTTCCATGTTACGCACCCAGCCGGTGAGTGCGCGTGCCTGCGCGAGGTTGGTGTTGGTAAAGCGAAAACCAACGCCTTGGACTTGCCCCGTCCAGTGCAGGAAGTAGCGCAGGGGAGTGTCTTGAGTGGCCTCGTCGCTTGCGAGCACAGCAAGCCTGCGGCGCAGCTCGAGCTCGACGTTTGATGGTTTTTGAGGCTCTCGACTGCCGCCGGTGACGCTGGAGAAGAACGTATCGAAGAGGCCCATCGCTATGCCTGCTTGCCTGCGTCGGCCGGGAAGGTAATGCCGGCCTGCTGGCGCACGGCATCCATGATGCGCAGTGAGACGAGCGTGACATCGCGGTAGTGGCCAAGCTCGTGGCGTCCCGCCGGGGTCTCCCAAATCTCTTCCTTAACGTTATCGATGCCGCAGATGGCGGTGATAAAGTCTGTGAGTTCGTATTCCATAGTGTTGCTCGATTTGGGCAGGTCGAGCACGCGACCGTTGTCTCCCTGTTCGCGCGGTGCCTCGGTCGCCGAGCCGCGTACGACGTCGCCGCGATAGTCGATGCGGACGTTGCGGGGCGTGGACAGATGGTCGATCTGGATAGTGCCACGCTCGCCTTCGATCTGCGAGGGCAGCAGGTCATTCGTAATTTTGGAGTGCGCGAGCTCGACGGAGATGCGGCCACTGCCGTAGCTGGCGAGAATGGAACCGCAGCCGTCGATGGGGCCATGGGTGAGCTCTTGCGTTGAGGGGTCGAGCAGTGTGGCCATGCTGGTGAGACCGGAGGGCATGCCGAAGATCTCGACCATGGGCTCGACGGTATAGACGCCGATGTCCATGAGGGAACCCGATGCCATATTGCAATCGAAGATATTGGTGGTGCGTCCAGCGAGGATTTCGTTGTAGCGCGAGGAATACTTGCCAAAGCGCAATGAGGCGCGGCGGATGGGGGCGATCTCGCCCAGGGCGTCCTCGACGGCGTGGAAAGCGGGGTCATGGAGCGGGCGCATGGCTTCGAGGGCTACGACGCCCGCCGCCTCGGCTGCGCGAAAGACCTCGAGTGCTTGCGCCTCGGTGGCACAGAAGGGCTTTTCGACGATAACGTGCTTGCCGCCGGCGATACAGGCGAGCGCCTGCTCGTAGTGGAGCGCATTGGGGCTGCCGATGTAGACGGCGTCGACGTCGTTGGCGGAAGCGAGCTCGTCGAGTGCGGTGAAGTTACGCTCGCCGCCGTGCTTAGCGGTGAAGGCGCCGCCGCGATCTGCATCGCGCGAGAGCGTGCCTACGAATGTAGCCTGGTCGTTGGCATTGACGACTTGGATAAAGTCGTCGGTGATCATGGATGTGCCGATGGTTGCGATGCGCAGCATGTGTCCCCCTTGCGTTGTTTGGCCTACAGGACGAGTGTAGCGCGGGGGGACACAAAAGCGTGCGAAAACGCCGTTACAGGTCACTCTCGTTAAAGCCGGTGTCGATATCGAGATTGGCTCCGTCGGCCGCGGTGGTGGCGAGCTCGTCGCAACGCTCATTGAGCTCGTGGCCGGCATGCCCCTTAACCCAGATGAACTCCACCTTATGCTTGCTCTTTGCGGCAAGCAGGCGCTCCCACAGGTCGCGGTTCTTGACGGGCTGCTTGTTGGCAGTTTTCCACCCGCGCTTTTTCCAGCCGTCGATCCAGTGTTTGTTGAAGGCGTTGACGACGTATTGCGAATCGGAATGGACCTCGACCTCGCAGGGGCGGTTAAGTGCCTCGAGCGCCACGATGACCGCCATGAGCTCCATGCGGTTGTTGGTGGTCTTGGCGTAGCCGCGCGAAAGCTCGGAGGTGAAGGTCTTGCCGGCGGGGTTGGTGTATTTGAGCACGGCGCCGTAGCCGCCGCGTCCCGGATTTGATCGGGCCGAGCCGTCGGTATAGATGATGACCTTCACATGGTTCCTTTCGTTGGGTACGTTTCGTGTGAGTGACCATTGTAGCGCCATGCCCGCCGGGGGCTAGCAATCTACGATTTCTACCCCGTCTTCCGACAGTTAGTTGGCATGGATGATGCGGTTGAGCTCGTCGAGGTATTGCTGCAAGAGGGGAGAGGGCTTGCGCTCGTTGTGCATGATATAGCCTACGTGCATCGTTGGGGCGTCTGCCAGCGGGATCGATGCCATACCCCATTGCATTTCATTGGAGAGGACACCGGTCGACAAGGTGTAACCGTTCGACGTGATAAGTAAGTTAGTGAGCGTTCCGCGGTCCGAGATTCGAATGTTGCGGTCGCAAGGGATATAGCTAAAAGGTTCCTCGGCGTAATAGAAGGAGTTTGAGGTTCCCTGCTCAAAGCTGTAGCGCGTATAGGGCGTGAGGTCGGCAAGGGACAGCTGAGGGCGGCGTGCGAGTGGATGGCGCTCGCTAACGAAGACATGGACCGCCGCGTCGAAGAGGGGATGGAAGCTTGCGCGGGCATCGGCGAAGGCCTTCTGCAGGACGCGGGCGTTAAAGTCATCTAGATACAGAATGCCGATATCGCTGCGAAATGCGCGGACGTCGTCGATAATCTGCGATGTGGTGGTCTCGCGCATGATGAACTCGAACTTGTCGTCCCGGCAGCGCTCGACGACGTTGACGAAGGCCTCGACCGAAAAGGCGTAATGCTGGGCGGAAATGGCGAGGCGGGCTTGCGGGGTGCCGCCGTCCTCGTAGCGTGCCTCGAGCATGTCAGCCTGCTCTACGACCTGGCGCGCATAGCCCAAAAGCTCGGTGCCGTCGTTGGTGAGCGTGACGCCGCGGCTGGAGCGCGTAAAGATCTCCAGGTGGAGCTCCTGTTCCAGGCTTTTGACGGCGTTTGAGATGTTGGACTGAGCGGTATAGAGGCGCTGAGCTGCGGCGTTAATTGAGCCGGACTCTGCCACGGCAATCAGAAAACGAAGCTGCTGAAGGGTCATCGACGTCATCCTTTCGATTGCTATCTATAAAACCGATAACAGGTTAGCGTTTTTAAGTGATTGACCGAGTGAAACAATGCTCGTACTATTCAAAACACACAAAGGCGGTAGGTAATTAAACCGACCACGGAACCGGGATGCGAAAGGAGGCCCGCATATGAATTGCTTACCAAGACGAATGCCGGGCTCCTGTTTGCGCCCGTCGGCGTGATCAGGAGACAGCGACTTACTTCTCTCTAATTTATTTACTTTTGTTCGATCAAGGAGATCATCATGAGCCAGTTCATCAACAACCCCGAGCACACCTTTGGTTTCGATACCCTGCAGCTTCACGTTGGCCAGGAGAGCGCCGATCCCGCATCCGACTCCCGCGCCGTGCCTATCTACCAGACCACGAGCTATGTGTTCCGCAACTCCCAGCACGCCGCCGACCGCTTTGGTCTTGCCGACGCCGGTAACATCTACGGCCGTCTGACC
>CAJMPF010000150.1 GCA_905215195.1 uncultured bacterium
GGAAAGGTGTTGAAAAATGGGGCGGTTCCCCATATTATTGATGACGTCGACAGGCGGGGTGGTTCCCCGCGTACGTGCCATCTGAGTAACCGAGGGGAGGGCGCACATGGGAATGACGGGTGCATACGAGCGCAATCTCGATGCAAAAGGTCGTCTATCCCTGCCTGCACCCCTTCGTGAGGAGCTTGGAGAGCACGTTCGCGTGTTCAAAGCCCTGGATGTCGATGCTCTGTACGTGTTCTCTGCCGAGGCCTTCGATAAGTGGGTCGAAGGACTCTTCGCGGGTCGTGAGGGCTACGAGGGTTTTAACCCGCGTGACATCAACGACCAGAAGCTCATGAGGGCGATCAACAAGCGCACCACGTCGATGGATGTGGACAGCGCGGGTCGTATCGGTCTTTCTGAGTCTCTCCGCAAGCAGGCGAACCTCGACCGCGAGGTCACGGTTGTGGGCAACTACGACCACCTTGAGGTTTGGGATCGCGCCGCGGCCGATGAGGACGATGATGACGAGGCCCTGCTGGACCTCTTCTTCTCGTAAGGGCAAGGCACGAGTAACGGATGGAGCGTGGGATCTTGACACAAGAATATCGGCATGAACCTGTCATGCTCGGCGAAGTGCTTGAGTCGCTGCAGCTAAAGAGCGGTTCCGTCGTCTGCGACTGCACCCTTGGCGGTGCCGGCCATTCGGTAAAGATGGCCGCGCAGGTGGGGGAGACCGGCCTTTTGCTCGGCGTCGATCAGGACGACATGGCCCTCGAGGCCGCTGGCGCCCGTCTGGACCGCGAGGTTCCCGGCGTACCGCACCAGCTGCTGAAGGGCAACTTCGGCGACTTGGACGAGCTGCTTTGCTCGGCCGAGGTGCCCGGGGTCGATGGCTTCCTGTTCGACTTGGGCGTTTCGTCGCCGCAACTCGATATCCCTGGCAGGGGCTTTTCGTACAACGAGGACGCCCCATTGGACATGCGGATGGATCCGGGTAACAACACCTTAAACGCAGCTGAGGTCATCAACACCTATAACGAACACGACCTCGCCCGGATTCTACGCGTCTATGGCGAAGAGAAGTTCGCCTCGCAGATCGCGCGCGAGATCGTGCGCCGCCGCGAGCATGAGCCGATCGAAACCACCGGTCAGTTTGTCGAGATCATCAAGGCTGGTATCCCCGCTGCCGCTCGTCGGCATGGCGGACACCCAGCCAAGAAGAGTTTCCAGGCCATTCGCATCGAGGTCAATCACGAACTCGATGTGCTCGAGCGAGGGCTTGACGCCGCCACAAGGTGGCTCAACCCGGGCGGACGCATCTGCGTCATCTCGTATCACTCGCTCGAGGACCGTATCGTAAAGAACCACTTTAAGGAGATGAGCCAGGGGTGCACGTGTCCGCCGGAGATTCCGGTGTGCGTGTGCGGCAACGTGCCGATACTCAAGGTCATCACCCGCAAACCCCTGGTTGCCCAACCCGATGAGGTTGCGCGCAACCCTCGGGCGAGATCAGCCAAGATCCGCGTGGCGCAGCGTCTGTAGACGCGACCGCGCGATATTGGACCTCCCGCTCGTACCACAAACGAAGCTTAAACACACTACCAACGTACTCGGGATGGGAGGCGGCATATCATGGGCTACAACACCTCAAACGCAGCACTCGCCTATGATATGAACGCCATGCCCGCCTATCGTGAGGCACCGCAGGCCCCCGTTGCTCCCCGCGAGCAGCGCACGCCGCGCTTTGATGTCTACACGGGCGCGGGCCGTCAGGCAAACCAGGCGGTAAGCCCGGTTTTCATGAGCGTTCTTAAAACGTTTTGCATCATTGCGGCCATCTTCATGACGATCGGTGTCGCCCGCGTGGCGCTCGCCGGCGTTACGGCCCAGGTGCTCAACAGCAACGCCGCGCTTACCAACACGCTCGAGAAGGCGACCGATGAGAGCTCCGACCTGGAGGTCATGCATTCGGTCTATGGTGCCGACACGCGCATTCGCGACCTTGCGGGCGCTTATGGCATGGTGGAGCCCAGCGAGAGCGTTACACTTGATTTTTCGCAGGATGCAGCCGCGGGCGCTAGCTCGACCGCGACCGCTCAGTAACAAGACGGTAGCTGAGTATGACAAATGACTATCGCCGCGGTTCCGACGGGGACCACGGGTCTGGACGTCCCTCCTCGCGGGGACGTTCTGGTTATCAAGGAACGGGTCGGCCATCTTACAACGCGAGGCCGTCCTATGGCAACGACCCTGCGTCGCGTCTCCGTGGCTCGAGTGGTCCTCAAATGCATAACACCAGACCGCGCAAGAGCTCGTCGACCGAATGGCTCACGGGCACGCCGCTGCCCCGTCGCAAAGCCGTCATGGGCTTCATCGGGTTTGGCTTGGGTTTGGGCGTCCTTCGCCTTGCCGACTATCAAATTGTGGAAGCCGATAAACTGCGCGACCGCGCCGATGCACGTCGCTTGCTCGCGCAGACGCTATATGCCAAGCGCGGTACCATCTACGACCGTAACGGCAACGTGCTGACGTCGTCGGTCGAATGTCGCAACATCGCCGTGAATCCTCAGCTTATCGAGGACGTTGACAAGACGGTGTCAGCGCTGGTCAAAGCTACGGGAATCGATAAAAAGACCTGTCGCGAGCTCGTTGAGTCGGATGGCACCTGGGTGTATATCAAACGCCAGGTGGACGAGGACGATGTCGCGGCGCTGGAGAAGAAGAACCTGCCAGGCGTGCTCTTTGAGCAGGCCATGAAGCGCGTGTACCCCTACGGCAACCTGGCATCGCAGGTGCTTGGCGTGGTAAACGTGGACAACGACGGTCTGACGGGCCTCGAAAAACAGTACAACAAGCTTTTGACCGGAACCAACGGTTCGCTGGTGCGCGAGCGGGCGAGGGACGGTAGCTATATCGCGGGCGGCGCCTATAAAAAGGTGGCGGCGGTTGACGGCGTGGACATCGTGACGACGCTCGATGTCAATATCCAGCGTGCCGCCGAGGACGCCCTGGCCGAGGCGGTCGAAAAGACCAAGGCCAAGAATGGCTCGGCCCTGGTCACCGATCCCACGACGGGCGAGATTCTGGCGGCATGCTCGTATCCGACATATGACCAGACCGATCTGGAAAACGCCAAGACCGAGGACATGAACTTGCGCCTGGTTACCGATGCCTACGAGCCCGGCTCGGTCTTTAAGACGCTCGTGGCCGGTGCCGGCTTCGACTTGGGTGCCGTGCGTTCGAGCACGTCGTTTGAGGTGCCGGCGAGCATTAAGGTTGGCGACGACACCGTTACCGACGCCGATAAGCGCGACTACACCATGACCATGGACGTGCGCGAGATGATGCGCCGTTCGTCCAATGTGGGCTTTGTCCTGGTGGGACGCAAGATCGGTGCCGATGATTTTGCCACCTATGTGGACAAGTGGGGTATCGGTCATAGCTCCGGTGTCGATTTTCCGGGTGAGAGCCTGGGCATCGTCAAGGAGCGCGACCAGTACGACGGCGCCACGCTGGGCTCGATGAGCTTTGGCCAGGCGCTGTCCGTCTCGCCGATTGAGGTCGCACGTGCCGTGGGCGGCATCGCGAACGGCGGCGTGATGATGACTCCGCACTTCTATAAGTCCAGCAAGGGCGATGAGAAGGACTGGGGCGAAGGCGAGCGCGCGATTTCGGAGGACGCTGCCGCCCAGGTGACATCGTGCATGCAGACGGTCGTGTCCGAAGGCACGGGCGTTGGCGGTGCGGTCGATGGCTATGACGTGGCGGGCAAGACCGGTACGGCCGAGCGTGCTGACGAGAACGGCGGTTACCTCAAGGAGAACTACATGTCGTCCTTTATGGGCTTTGCGCCGGCACAATCGCCCAAGGTGCTGTGCTACATCACACTCGATGGAACGCCGAGCGGCTCGGATGCCGCCGCGGTGCCATTCCAGTCCATTATGGCCAACGCGCTCGACGTGCTGGGTATCCCGCGCACGAAGTAGGGGGTTACAATCTTGAGCGTGGTCTGCCGTTTGATCTGAAGGGTGTTCACATGCCCTGCACCACGCGCGCATGGCACTGGGATACAATACGCCGATAGCAATATTAGGTTTACAGGGGAGCTGCAATGATAGAGATCGCCGTCAACAACCTCGCGGCCTCAACGGGGGCCCGAACCGTGACGGAAGAAGTCGATCGGGTATGCCGCGGGTGCGTTATCGACTCGCGTCAGGTCGAGGAGGGGACGATCTTTGTCGCCTTCCCCGGCGAAAAGGTCGACGGCAATGATTTTGCCTCCCGTGCTATCGAGTCGGGTGCCGGTGCCGTCGTGATGACGCGCGAACCCGATGCCGAGCTGGTTTCGCTGGCGCAGGACAAGGGATGCGCCATCTTGCTGACCGACGACCCCGAGGAGTTCTTGCTGCGCCTGGCGCATGTATATCGCTTGGAGCTTGGCTGCCTGGTCGTCGGCATTACCGGTTCGATTGGCAAGACGACGACCAAGGACGTGCTCGCCGCCGTGCTCGCCAAGCGTTATCGCGTCTGGGCCACGAAGGGCAATTTCAACAACCTGATCGGCATGCCGCTCACGGTGCTTTCCGCTCCGGCCGATACCGAGGTTCTGGTGCTCGAGATGGGCATGAACCATTTTCATGAGATTGAGCGCCTGTCCCAGTCTGCCAACCCCAATCTTGCCATCGTGAGCAAGATCGGAACCTCCCATATCGGTATTCTGGGCAGCCGCGAGAACATCGCCCGCGCCAAGTCCGAGATTGTCCAGGGCATGTGCGCCGCCGGCGACTTCTCGCCGTTGCTGGTGTTGGGCGGCGAGGACGACTTTACGCCGTTCATTCGCGATGCGTTCGCCCAGCCTGCGGGTATTGACGTGATGCTGGCCGGTGTCTCGGACGACGACGAGGTCCGCGCACGCGACATTCGCGTCGACGACGAGGGCCATCCGGTCTTTACGCTCGACTTTGGTCAGGGCGACACGGTCGATACC
>CAJMPF010000151.1 GCA_905215195.1 uncultured bacterium
CGAGCATGATGACGATGATGCCGCCGATGAGGCATGCACCGACCACGGTCAGCGTACGGTCTCCCGTTGCGGCAAGCTTACCGGCCGTCTTCTTGGTGGTGATCTGCGTGGTCGTCGTGCCGGGTTTGGGTGAGGGCTCAGGCGTTGGGGTCGGATGGGGTGCGGGGCTCTCAGCGGAGCTAAAGCTGATGGTGCCCGCGAGCGAGGCCATCTTGCTCTCCCAGCTGTTCTGCCCGATCAGCGCCCTTAGCGCTGACTCGCAGGTACCCCACTCGGTGTGCTTGGTGGCGTTTGCGAAGGTGGGGAAGTCGGTCGTGTTGGTGATGATGTAGTTGTTGGTGGCGACGGTATAGGCCTTGGCGGGGTCGAGCGTGCTGCCGTCCTTGGTAAGTGTGGCACTCACAATGCGCTTGCCTTCGGGCTGCGTCCAATCAATCGTAACGTTGATGCCGCCAAAGGAGAGAACGCTGCCAGAGTCATCGCGCCACTTGTACTTGTCTTGCGCCTCCTGCTCGGTGTGACCGGCCGCCACATAAGCCTGCTGAAGCTCGTAGCTGTCGTTGCAATCGTCGCTAATTTGTAGCGAGTGCTCGAGCGCTGCGAGGAAGTCCGCGCCGGTCATGGTCCAGGTCTCCACGGTGTTGCCGTAGGGCGAGATAGCGATGACGTTGCCGGCGGTCACGTTGCCCGCCGCGATGCCGCCGCGGATGCCGCCAGCGTTTTCGATAGCGAGGTCCGCGCTCGTCAGGGCAAGATAGGAGCCGCAAATCACATGGCCGATGGTCTGGGCCTTGGTGGTGTCGCCCTCCTTACTGGGGCGGAAATCGGTGGTGCGCACCATTTCCCAACCATGCGTGCCTGCGGCGTCCTCGCCGTAGAAATAGTTGGTGGTGGATGTGCCGAGCACCTTGTTCGATTCGTTTTCAAAGGCCTCGTCGAGCGGCTTGATCTTGTTGCGGACGTCTTCAAGGCGGCTTTGGTAGTCGGAGCCCTTGTCGGGGTCTGCCAAAAGGTCGTTGACGTTCTTGGCGGTGTAGAGCTTCTCGTCGCTGCCGTCTGCAGGGACCGTGACCGTGTCATCGTCGGTCGTCTCGGTGCCATTCGTGTCGTATTTGTACGGAATGGAAAGCAGTCCCACCTCGGCAAAGGCACTGCCCGCCTCGACAACGTGGATTGTCTTGCCGTCGGCTCCCGTCACCTTCTCGTTAAGGTTGATGTGCTCGTGGCCTGCGATAAGGGCATCGACGCCACGGAGTCGCGTGGCAAAGGTCTTGGCGTTGAGCGTATGCGCGATACAGACGACAACATCGCAGCCCTCCTTGCGCAGCTGCTCTGCCTCGGCATTGATGGCGTTCGCGGCACCCGAGAACGACGTACCCGCGACCAGGTCCGCGCGCAGCGAGGATCCCAGCGACTCATCCATGGCTCCGACGACGCCGACCTTGCTTTTGTAGTCGAATGTGGAGTGATCTTCGCTATCCTCCCAGGTGCGATCGAGCGTCTTCGTGATGCTCGAGCTCCATACGCCGCTCGTGGACTTTGCGTTCGCGCAAAGCATGGCGAAGGGCGTGCCGGTGGTGCTGTAGCCGGTCATGGTGCGGAGTTTGTCCGCGCCGTAGTTCCAGTCGTGGTTGCCTGGCGTGGTCGCGTCGTAGCCGTCGGCGTAGAAGGTGTCCATGAGCTCGGCGATGCTCTTGCCCTCGCTCATGGTGGCGAAGGACTGCCCGTGGAAGGTGTCGCCCGCATCGAGCAAAAGATCGGGGGCGTTGCCCTGGGCGCTATAGAGAACCGCCAGTCCGTCAAAGCCCACAGTGCCAGTGCCCTTGCTTTCGTTGTAGCTGTACTTGTAGCTGCCGTGGATGTCGTTGGTGTGCATGACGGTCACAGAGCCGTCAATAGCGGCGGGCAGGTTCCCCGCGAAAGCGAGGCTTGGGATGCGCGAGCGCGCCGGCAAACAACGCGGCGGCTAACGCAAGGCGGGGGGAGTCTTTTCATGGCAGTTTCCTTAGTCCTTAGCCAGAATGTCTGGTTGAATATCGGATTATCGACATAATATGCGAAAACCGCCGCAAGGGCGTCTGTCCCTTTGCGGCGGTTTTGACGTTTGCGCAGATAAAACCTACCAAAATAAACCTGTCCCTTTTTGGCAGGTTTTAGCTCAGCAGCATGCGGTCGTTGGCGAGCTCGCCTCCCGAGACCTCCTCGAACTTCTGCAGCAGGTCGGCTACGGTGAGCGACTTCTTCTCATCGCCCGCCACGTCGTAGATCACGTGGCCTTCGTGCATCATGATCAGACGGTTGCCCAGACGGATGGCGTCGTTCATGTTGTGCGTGACCATGAGCGTGGTCAGGTGGTTCTCGTCGACGATCTCCTCGGTCAGGTTAAGCACCTTAGAGGCCGTCTTGGGGTCGAGGGCCGCGGTGTGCTCGTCGAGCAGCAGCAGGCGCGGCCTGGTGAGCGTGGCCATCAGCAGGGTGAGTGCCTGGCGCTGGCCACCCGAGAGCAGGCCGACCTTGGCGTTGAGACGCGTGTCCAGACCAAGGTCCAGGCGCTTGAGCAGCTCGACGTACTCATCTTTCTCGGCCTTGGTGACGCCCCACGAAAGGCCGCGACGCTGGCCGCGACGCTTGGCGAGGGCCAGGTTCTCGGCGATCTGCATGTCGGCAGCGGTACCGCGCATGGGGTCCTGAAACACGCGGCCCAGGTACTTGGCGCGCTGCGACTCGCTCAGGCGCGAGATGTCGGTGCCGTCGAGCTCAATAACGCCCGAATCGAGCGGGTACACGCCGGCGATCATGTTGAGCAGCGTGGACTTGCCGGCGCCGTTGCCGCCGATCACGGTTACAAAGTCGCCGTCATTCAGGGTGAGGTCGACGCCGGTGAGCGCGCGCTTCTCGGTGACGGTGCCCTTGTTAAAGGTCTTCTTGACGTGCGAGAGCTTAAGCATCTGCCTCATCCCCCTTCGTGTAGGAGCTGCGGAGCTTATAGCGCTCCCAAACCACGGGCACGCACAGGGCCACAGCGACAATCACGGCGGAGAGCAGCTTCATGTCGTTGGCGTCCATGCCCAACTGCAGCACGATGGCGCGGATAAGGAAGTACACCACGGAGCCAAAGACGGCGGAGGCAAGACGGACGCTAAACTGCGTGAGGCCGCCGGGCAGCAGACGGCCGAGCACCTCGCCGATAACAATGGCGGCAAGACCGATAACGATGGCACCGGTGCCCATACCAATGTCGGCATACTTTTGGCTCTGGCAGATGAGCGCGCCCGAAAGGCCGATGAGGGCGTTGGAGAGCACGAGGGCGATCATCTTGGTGGAGTTGGTGTTGACGCCCAGGGCGCGGATCATGTACTCGTTGTTGCCGGTGGCTCGCAGCGCCGAGCCGATCTCGGTGCCAAAGAACCAATACAGGATGGCAACGATAGCCACGGCGAGCAGGATGCCCAAGATGATGGCAACGGTGGACTGCGGCAGACCGGTCATATTGCTGACGGCGGAGAACACGGTGCCCTTGGCAAGAATGGGCGTATTGGACTTGCCCATGATGCGCAGGTTGATGGACCACAGGCTGATCTGGGTGAGGATTCCGGCGAGGATCGCAGGAATCTCAAAGACGGTGGTCAAAATGCCCGTGACGGCGCCCGCGATGGCGCCGGCGCACATACCGGCCAGCACGGCGAACAGCGGGTCGACGTTGTTATTGACGATGAGCACAGCGCAGACGCAGCCGCCGAGGGCAAAGCTGCCGTCGCAGGTCATATCGGGAATGTCGAGCAGGCGGAACGTGATAAACACGCCAAGCACCATAATGCCCCAGAGGACGCCCTGCGAAACGG
Source organism: uncultured bacterium (assembly GCA_905215195.1). Taxonomy (GTDB): domain Bacteria; phylum Actinomycetota; class Coriobacteriia; order Coriobacteriales; family Coriobacteriaceae; genus Collinsella. The sequence continues at coordinate 3,843 of CAJMPF010000151.1, forward strand.
CGCCCTGCAATGCAATGAGCATGCTTCATACCTCCTAGGATAGGGTGGACACGTGATTCACCATAATAGCGGTAACAATGCATAGAAGAGTTACGGACAGACGTTTTGTTTTACCTGAAACAAGCAGGGCGGACGCCGGTCTACAGCGCCCGCCCCTGTGGCTCAGATATTGAATAACGCGGCTAAAGCGCGAGCACGGGCTCTAGACGCATGCCGCGTATGGCATTACGCGTCCAGGGCGGAAAGGTCGATGCCCAGGGCCTCGGCCATTTCGTCGTTCTTGACGACGACCAGGTCCTTGCTCGAGAGGTGCTTGATCGGCATATCCTCGGGCTTGGCCTCGCCCTTCAGGATCTTAACGGCCATCTCGCCCGCGGCGTAGCCCAGGTCCTCATAGTTGATGGAGAGGGTGAACAGGCCGCCGGCCATGCACATACCCTCCTCGCCAGTCACGAAGGGAAGCTTGTTTTCCTTGCAGATCTGGCCGACCTGCGAGGCACCCGCGGCGATGGTGTTGTCGGTGGGGGAGTACAGCGCGTCGACCTTGCCCACGGCAGACTCGACGACGGACTGAATCTCGTTGGAGCTCGAGACGGTGAAGTCAGTGTACTCGAGGCCCAGCTTGTCGAGCTCCTTCTTGGCGGCCTTGATCTGGACGTCGGAGTTGGACTCGGCGGTGCAGTAGAGCAGGCCGACCTTTTTAACGTCGGGCAGGACCTTCTGCATCATCTCGAGCTGCTCGGCGACCGGGGTGAGGTCGGAAGCGCCCGTGACGTTGGTGCCGGGCTTGTCGTTGTCCTGGACCAGGCCGGAGGCGGCGTAGTCGGTGATGGCGCAGCCCACGATGGGGATATCGGCCGTGGCGCCGGCGGCAGCCTGCGCGGCGGGCGTGGCGATGGCATAGATTAGATCGACGCCATCGCCCACGAACTTGTCGGCGATGGACTTACACGTGGACTGGTCGTTCTGGGCGTTCTTCTGGTCGATCTTGACCTTAAGGCCGCTCTCCTTGATGGCCTTGACAAAGCCGTCGTTGGCGGCATCGAGTGCGGAATGCTCGGTGAGTTGCAGAACGCCGATGGTGTAGTCGGAACCGGCGGCAGCAGAGCCGGAACC
>CAJMPF010000152.1 GCA_905215195.1 uncultured bacterium
CGGCGAGGCCTGAAGCCCCGCCGCCGATTACCAGGACGTCATAGAAGGCGCTCGCGTTCACTTAGGCCTCGTCGGTCTCGTGCGGGGTAATAGCCTCGACGGCAGAGACTGCCTTGGGCAACATGCCATCGGGCAGCGCGGTCTCGACCTCGCCCTTATCGCAGGCCTCGGCGAGTGCCGGATTAATGGGAAGCGTGCCCAAGATGTCGAGGTTATAGCGCTCTGCGACCTCGGGGAGCTTGCTCTTGCCAAAGACCTCGATCTTCTTGCCGCAGTCGGGGCACTCAATATAGCTCATGTTCTCGACGATGCCCAGAATGGGGACGTTCATCTTCTCGGCCATGTTGACCGCCTTGGCGACGATCATCGAGACCAGATCCTGCGGGCTCGTGACGATGACGATGCCGTCGACGGGCAGTGACTGGAAGACGGTGAGCGCGACGTCGCCTGTCCCCGGAGGCATGTCGACCAGCAGGTAGTCGATGGGGCCCCACGAGGTCTCGCTCCAGAACTGCCTGATGGCGCCTGCGATGACCGGACCGCGCCAAAGGACGGGGTCGGTCTCGTTTTGGAGCAGCAGGTTGGAGCTCATGACCTTGACGCCGTGCTCGGAGATTTCGGGCAGCATAAGGTTGCCAAGGGCATGGACGTGGCGTCCGCTCATACCGAACATCTTGGGGATAGAGGGACCGGTGATGTCGGCATCGAGGACGCCGACCTTGTGGCCGTGACGGGCAAGCTCGGTGGCGATGGCACCGGTGACAAACGACTTGCCGACGCCGCCCTTGCCGGAAAGCACGGCGATGACGCGCTTGACCTCGGACAGCGTATTCTCCTCAAATTGCGACGGCGACGTTTGTCCGCCGGCGGCCTGTGCGTGCTCGCAACCCATGTATGACTCCTTTGTATATGTTGGGGCCGGGGCCCCGCGATGTGACACGAGCGTCATTGTACCCTCGTTTGCGAGCGGGAGTCATTTGCGATGCAATTGGGCCGAGCGTGCTTGCAATACGATGGGCCCAAGCGAATGGGCGGGCTTACTGAACTTTGCTGGCGAACTCGAGGTATTGCATGCGCTGCAGCTTGTCGATCGTCGAGGTGTATGGGCTGTCTTCAGATTCCAAGTCGTAGCGCAGCCCGTCGGCACCGAGATAGCCGGCGACATTGATAGTGGGCACATCTGACCTTGTTGCAAGCAGGGCCTTTTGATAGTCGGTGAGCGGGGCGCCGATCTTATTAAGGGTAATGGCTGCAATCTCGTTTGCCCCGACGGTGTCGTAGACGTTGAGCTCGGTATTGCCGGCGATTTCATAGTTAGCCCAGACGAAATAGGTCGACTGATAGACACGGAAAGCGTGGCTTGCCGTATCTTCCTGAGGGTACAGCTCGTCGTTGAGAGTCGTTGCGGCGCTCGGCTGATGGTCGCCAAAAAAGACAAGGACAACCGGTCTGCCGATATTGCGGAGCTCGTTGATAAAGTACTCGAGGTCCCGGTCGGATGCGTTGATGCAGGTAAGATAGGTGTTGAGCGCGCTATTGGCGCCCTCGCTGGCTCCCTCGACCCAATAGTTTGTCAGCTCCTCGGCGGGGACGGTGCCATAGTCGTAGCCGCCGTGATTTTGCATCGTGACGTCAAAGATGAACTGCGGGGCTTCGTCGGTTCTAAGCAGGTCGAGTATCTTGTCGTAGGTGGCGTAGTCGCATACGCCAGCATGGTAACAGGGCGCACCTTCGAAATCGCCGATTGAAAGAAAGTCTCCAAAGCCCAGCTGCTGATAGATTTTATCTCGATGGTAGTTGACGGGGTTTTGCGGGTGCATAGCGGTAGCGGTATACCCAAGCTCCTTAAGGTCTTTTGCCAGGCTGTTGACGCCATTCATCTGATACAGCTGATAGGGGATTTTGCCTAATCCGACAAAGGCCGTTGTCGCTCCGGTCAAAAATTCGAATTCGGAGTTCGCCGTTCCGCCACCGGCGACCGAAGCGAGCATGGTGCCGCGAACAAGTGTGTCGGGAAGCGAGTTGTAGAATGCGGGGCCGGTGTACCCGGCCGCCTGGAGTTGCTCAAAGCACGAAAGGTCGCTAAAACTCTCGTTCATGACGGCAACAATCGTCGGCTTGATTTCATTGAACTGGGCAACGGCAGCCGCGCGCTGAGCCATACGTGCTGTCGTAGGTGGCGGCGAGCTCCTGCTCGATGCTCTGCGCCTCATCGGGCGTATAGTCTTCGGGCTTCTCAATGGGCAACTCGTTGACCATTTCGGTGAACGAAGTGATAAAACCCTGAGATGCATACGTGGTGATGGGCTGCCAACGGTCAAATCCAAAATTCAGCGCCTGCTCCAAGTCGATGCTGGAAAAGCCCGAGAGCCCCACAACGGTCACTAGCAGAAAAGCGCAGAGGTTAGCGGCGATTGCGGGGAAGACATGGGTGGGCGTACGGAGCTTTCGCGGTCGGATAAGCGAAAGAAGCCCTAGGGAAATCTCCAGCAGGGCTAGAGAGGTTACGATTCCGGCGGTAAAGGTAAACTCGTATCCCTCGCTCACTTCCATTGCGGTGCCAAGGGCCAAGATATCGCTTGGCAGGATGGCCTCGCCTTTAAACGTTATGACGAAGTGCTCGGCAATGCCAAGGATGCAACAGGCGACGGGCACGAGGGCCATGACGCCTCCATGACGCTGTCCCAGCAAATAAAGGGAGAGCAGAACCGTCGCGAGCAGCCCGACGGAAAACCCGAATGAGTTGGCGGGAATGCGATAGAACGTTTCGTTACAGGCAATTTCGAGTGAAACGAACGAGAGCGCTGAAACAGCGGCGATGACAAGGATGTCACGGCAAATACAGGCAACCGTTCCCGTCGCAAGATCGGTTTGGTCGATAAGTCCCGAAACCAAGGGCTCGACAAGAAGTATGACGGCGGTAGCACCGAGCGCCGAATAAGAAAGGACCCATAGGGAATTGTCCTCATTTACGAGCAATTGATTCGTAATCCATGCAGCTACCATGCCGAGCGGGATGAGGAGCGTCGCGCACCAAAAGACGCGGGCAATGGGCGGCTTTTCATTGTGTTTGATTGAAAAATATACGCGCACCACGACGATGGCCACGATAAGGACGGCGATGAATATGGGCAGATTGGCCATGTCGCTCGAAGTGATTTCAAGGGGGATATCTTCGGTCATGGACGTTCCTCTGTTACGGTAAATTAAGTTCAGTATTAGATTACTGTAACCTTTCCACGGCATTTCGAGAAACAAAGCGCCCGATACGCAAAGCTAAAGGTCTGCGAATCTTGTATTACGAACATCTGTGCGCGTCGAGTGCGCTAAACTCATCGACAGTATGATTCGATGCAATAGGAGGCAAGGAGCTTCCATGTCTGATTCTTCTATCGTTATTCGCGGCGCTCGTGAGCACAACCTCCGTGATATCGATGTTTCCATTCCGCGTGACCAACTCGTGGTCATTACCGGTCTTTCTGGCTCGGGCAAGAGCTCGCTGGCATTTGACACTATCTATGCCGAGGGCCAGCGTCGATACGTCGAGAGCCTTTCGAGCTATGCGCGCCAGTTCTTGGGCCAGATGGACAAACCCGACTTGGATTCAATCGACGGCCTTTCGCCGGCGGTGTCGATCGACCAAAAGACGACGTCTAAAAACCCTCGCTCGACGGTTGGCACCGTAACCGAGATTTATGACTATCTGCGCCTGCTGTTCGCCCGTGTGGGCACCCCGCACTGTCCCGAATGCGGCCGCGTCATTGAGCGCCAGACGACCGACCAGGTTGCCGACAAGGTCTTGGCGGCGGGGGAGGGCCGCCGCGCGTTTGTGCTGGCACCGGTGGTGCGCGGGCGAAAAGGCGAGTACACCAAACTGTTTGAGGACCTTCGCGCCGAGGGCTTTAGCCGCGTGCGCGTTGACGGCGAAGTGCGCTCGCTCGACGACCCGATCGATCTGGACAAAAAGTTCAAGCACGATATCGAGGTCGTAGTCGACCGCATCGTGATTCGCGAGAACTCGCTGGGCCGTATTGCCGAGTCCGTTGAACAAGCGACTGCGCTGGCGCACGGCAATGTGAACGTATACTTGCTGCCCGACCGCGACGCTCCCGAGGGGACCGAAGGCGAGTTGCTGGAGTATTCGCTGGCGTTAGCGTGCCCGGAGCATGGACACTCCATCGATGACCTGCAGCCGCGTGATTTCTCGTTCAACGCGCCCTATGGCGCATGTCCTGAGTGCGACGGCCTGGGCTTTAAGAAAACCGTTGATGCCGAGGCGCTGATTGAGGATCCCTCGAAGTCCATTGCCGACGGAGTCTTTGGTAGCCTGTTTGGCAATTCGAACTACTATCCGCAGATTTTTGCTGCGGTCTGCAAACACTTTAAGGTGAGCGCCGATACGCCGTGGGAGGACTTGCCCCCTCGCGTGCGTCGTGCATTCTTGGATGGCCTGGGCGATACGAAGATCTCGGTCGACTACCAAAAGCTCGACGGACGTCGCAGCCAGTGGGATACCAAGTTTTCGGGCGTTCGCAACATCCTGTACGAACGCTATACCGAGACGACGAACGAGAACACCAAGGCGCGCCTGGAGAAGTACATTCGCGAGGAGCCGTGCTCGAGCTGCCATGGTGCTCGCCTGCGCCCCGAGATGCTCGCCGTCACCGTGGGCGGCAAGTCCATTTATGAGGTTTGCTGCCTGTCGTGCCGCGAGTCGCTCGAGTTTTTTGAGGGCCTGGAACTCACCGAGCGCCAACAGTTTATCGGCGGCCGTATCGTCAAGGAAATCCTGGAGCGCTTGCGTTTTCTGGTCGATGTCGGACTCGACTATCTGACCCTCGACCGTGCCTCGGCGACGCTTTCCGGTGGCGAGGCACAGCGTATTCGACTGGCAACGCAGATCGGCGCGGGGCTCATGGGCGTGCTCTATATTC
>CAJMPF010000153.1 GCA_905215195.1 uncultured bacterium
GGCGACCGGATAATCGCCCCAGGGTTGCGCCGGCATCTCGCGGTTTGATGTGCCCTCCAACGATCCCAAATGCCACTCGCGCAGGTCATCGACCAGCTCTATGGAACGGCCCTCACCAACAATAAGCTCGGTCGTGTGGCGTGCCCGACCCAACGGAGACGAATACGCATGGTCAAAGGAGATGCCGCGCGCCTCAAACGCCGCGCGCGTCGCCAGTGCCTGCTCGCGCCCGCGCGCCGTAAGCGACGAATCGTGCCAGCCCTGCAAAATGCTCTGCACATTGAGCTCAGTCTGCCCATGCCGAACCAAATACAGATCTGCCACACGCCCTCCCCTCGTACCACCACAAAGGGGACAGGCACCTTTGTGGTGGTTTACCGCCGGATCACACCGCGGTGACACTCAACTACACCAGCACGTCGGCGAGCGAACGCTTGGGTACGTGGTGCACCTGCGCCTCGTCGCGCCAATAATTGATGGAGCCGTCGGGGTTGGAATCGATCGCATCGATCACCTGTGTCTCGGCCGGAACGCCAAACGCCATGATCAGCTTGAGCTCATATTTGTCGTTATCGAGCCCCATGGCATCGATCGCGCGGGGCGTAAAGGCCTTGAACATACAGGCTGCCACCTCGGGCGTGGCGCTACGGGCGGCAAGCATCATCGTCTGCGCGGCAATGCCCGTGTCGACCTCGGTAATGGGAGCGGCAGGCTTGCCCGGAACGGCGCGCTCGGCCAAAATCGCGATGTAGCCGGTCGGGCGCTCGCCCTCGGCAGGACCCGGCCAATCCTTAAGCGCGCCGGCCCATGCAAGCTCATCAAATACGCGCGCGCAATCCACGGCACCGCTCACCACATGAAAACGCAGACGCTGAGCATTGGCACCACAGGGAGTCAGGTGAGCCAGCTCTGCCAGCTCGAGCAAAAACTCACGCGGCACGCGCATGGACTCGTCAAAGCGACGGCACGTACGGGCGCGGCGAACCAACGAATCAAACGCGTTCAAGCCGAGCTTTTCGCAACCTTGCTTTGCCATCGATTCGACACTCGACGGTGCCTCGGGAACTGCTTCGTTCATAGGGACCCCCAATACAAGCCAATTGTCCTTAGAAAAATCTAACCTAAAACGTAGGCAATTACACACAGCGGCGTAATGTTCTACAGTTGTTGATTAATCCTCACTGGAGCGGGAACAAAAGTAACAATTCGGGAATGTGGGGCGGCAATTCGTCCTTCCCGCCCCATGCATCGGCGCCCTTGGGCGATACTTGTTGCAGCACTTTTGGCGTACGCCGCACGAAGAGCAATGAACGCGACGTGCACCGCACGGAAAGGAGACATTATGGGCATCTTTAAGAACGATGACCAAAAATCGAGCCAGTTTGGATTTGACGAGAAAAGCATGGCGGGCAAAGCCGTCAAGGCCGTACGCTGGATCTACGCCATCACGGGCGTCTTAGCGCTCATTGCTGGTATCGCGCTGCTTTTTGCACCCGCCAAGTCCCTCGTCTTTTTGACGACTGTCCTGGGTTTTTACTTTGTAATCACTGCTGCCATTAGGCTGTTCACTGCCATTTTTGAGCCGCTGCTGCCCGCCGGCTGGCGCGTCACGAGCATCATCTCCAACCTGATCATCATTTTGGGCGGCGTCATAATCCTGCGCAACCAGGCCTTCTCGACCGCGACGCTCACCACGATGGTGGTTATCGTGGCCGGCTTTGGCTGGATTGTCGAAGGTGTCATGTCCATTCTGGAGTCCGAGCTTTCGTCCAACCGCGCCCTCGCTATCCTGAGCGGCGCACTCTCCATCATCGCCGGCATGTTCGTGTTTATCTATCCGCTGTGGTCGGCCAAGATGCTCGCTATCTTTAGCGGCGCCGCGCTGCTGGTGTTTGGCGTTACGCTGATTGTTCGCGCTATTCAATTTGGCAAACTGGTGCACTAGATGCCGCGAACGCTCTTTATTGATGCCGACGCCTGCCCGGTCACGCGCGAGTCGATTGATTGCGCGCGGCGGGCGGGCGTCGCCGTTGTTATCGCCGGCAACAGCACGCAAAACCTGGAACGGCACATTCGCCGCGACGACCCGCGTGATGCCGAGCACGCGCGACGCGGCTTTTGGGTCACGACGCTCGATGTGAGCGTGGGCGCCGACAGCGCCGACTTTGCCATTGTCGAACGCCTGCAGGCGGGCGACGTAGTCGTGACGCAGGACATTGGCTTGGCGAGCATGGTGCTCGGCCGCGATGCCTCCGCCATCGGCGTGCGCGGGCGCGTGTACGACAAGGCGACCATCGACATGCAACTGTTTATTCGCCACGAGGAAAAGAAGGTGCGCCGCGCCGGCGGACGCACTCGCGGACCGGCGGCATTTACCAGCGAAGACCGCGCTCGTTTTAAGCGAAACCTCACCGAGCTGCTGCGCTAACCAAGGTAGATTTTTGGGACATGCCTAAAAATCTACCTTTTTGTTTTGGCAGCGGGGAATGCCCTAGTCACAGGGGTAGATCGTAAGACATGTCCCAATAATCTACTTAAAGGCCAACGGCGGATAGGATGAGGCCCCAGCCGGCACCGATGACGTACATCATGATCAGGAACAGGACGTTTTCGCGGGCGCTGCGGTTGGTGCGGAACAGCACCAGATAACCCACGCCGGCGGAAATGAGCGTGCCGGCGAGCATCGGGGCCAGCTGCAGCGCGCCTTCCAGGTACAGTTGTGTGATGACGACGCTGGCCGAGCAGTTGGGAATCAGGCCGACAAGCGCCGAACCCAGGACGGCGAGCGTCTCGTTGCCACGCAGGAACTGCTCGATCGCGGACTCGCCGAAGGTCTCGAGCACGGCAACCAGAATCAGCGTCACCAGGAAAATGAATACCGATACCTGCACGGTGTGGGAGATGGCGCTGCGGATAATCGACAGGACAGGCGTCCCTTCGTGGGAATGGGAGTGACCGTGACCATCATGGTGTTCATATTCGCCCTCATGACCGTGATCGTGGCCATGTCCGTGTTCGTGCTCGTCCTCGTCTTCATCACAACCGCAATGGTCGCGCTCGCACAGCTCGTGGATGTGGTCGGCGCTCACGCCCGCCTCGGCCACCTCGTCGATGATGTCACCGCCGCTGTGGTCGTCGTGCGCGCAGTTCACATGAGCCGGATTGGCAGCGGTCCCCAGCACGGTACGGCGAATCGCCGCATGCGCACGGGCGTTGCGACGCAGGCCGCGAATGGCAGCATCCACGATAAAACCCGTGACCAGTGCGATCAGCGCTTTCGAAGCCAAAAGCATCGCCATAGTCTGCACGGGAACCTGCTCAGCAAGTAGCAGCGGAAGCATCTCGTCGGAGGTCGAGAGAAACACCGCCACCAGGGTGCCCAGCGTCACGACGCGACCGGCGTACAGCGTTGCCGCCATCGCCGAAAAGCCGCACTGCGGCACCATGCCCAGCAACGAGCCAACCACGGGGCCCGCGGCACCGGCGCGCTTGATGGCGCCGTTAACGCGGTTGCCCGCAACATGCTCGAGCGTCTCGAGGGCCAGATATGTCACCAACAAAAACGGCACCAGCGAGAGCGTGTCCTTGCCGGCGTCGAGCAGAATATCAATCAACAAACCCATGACGGATGGAACCTTTCGTGTCTTTCGGCAGCATTGTAAAAGTCCTAGCGGTCAACTAGGGTATTGTAGTTATCCTAGGCGCGATGCCAATAGTTGCCCATGGTAAACTATCATCTCGCCACATCTTAATGACTCAAAGCCGCACGACGCGGCCCATCCAAGGAGCAGTTATATGAACGTTTCACAAGCACTCGAATACGAGCGCCAGCCGTTTATTCCCATGTTTATCTATGGCGATCATGGCGCCATGGAGTCCGAGCGCCAGAAGGGCGAAGAGGCCCTTAAGGTGCTCGAAACCGAGTACTTTACCGCCGAGGGCGACCCCAGCTTCGACTTTGCCACCGTGCGCGACCTGGCTGACCGCAACCGCGACCTGTGCGACCAGATTGGCGAGGCGCGCCTGCGCAACGTGACGCCCGCGACGCTTTCGCGCGGTCTGTCCGACGCCGACACCTGCGCCGCCATCGGCAAGATGCAAAAGCGCACCGCCGCGTCCGTCATGCGCGAGATCCGCGGCGACCGCGACGCGCTCGGCGTGGCGTACGCCCGCAAGCCTATCCAAGGCACAGTGCTCGGCATCGACATCGAGACCACCGGCCGTGCACCCGAGCGCGGCTACATCATCAACGTGGGCTGGGAGATCATGGAGCTCACCAGCGACGCCGTCCCGCACGACGCCGAGGCACACTACTGCGGTCTGCCCGATATCTACCGCGGCGAGGATGTGCCGTTGTCGAATATCCACCACATCACCTGGGACGACATCGACGACAAAACGCCCTTCCGCGAGAACAAAGAGCTGCAAAAGCAGCTGCTCAAGCTTATGAAGAAGTACCCGTACATGGCGCACAACGCCGCCTTTGAGGACAGTTGGTTCAAGATCCACCTGGACGGTTACGCCGAGGCACGCCGCGCCGGCAAGATCATCGTCATCGACTCGCGCCAGATCTGCCGCAGCTTGGACGCCGACGTGCGCTCGCTCCCCCGCGAGTCCGCGCCCGCCGCGCTCGAGAACTGGGCGCGCCGCCGTGGAACCCTCGCCGCCGACGCCAACGAGCAGCACCTGGGCCTCGACGACACCGACCTCATGCTCCGCACCGTCCAAGCCGAGTTCAACCTCAAGAACCTGTTTGCCAAGTAGGTTGCCAGGCAGAGGTGCCATCCGCGAGTAATACTTGCCGGGCCATTGCACCCCGTGCAAAAACGATACGCCGAGGCACCCCTCTCAAGCGATGCAATGCGGGCCGATATCCAAGTGGATATCGGCCCGTTTTTGCACGTCGCTAGGGTAC
>CAJMPF010000154.1 GCA_905215195.1 uncultured bacterium
CGCCGGTCGCCTGGGGTATTCTGCAGTCGCTCGGCCTTCGCCGCCGTGGTCCCGAGATCGTCTCGTGCCCCACGTGCGCTCGCTGTCAGGTTAACCTCATTCCTATCGCCGAGGAGGTCACCGAGCGGCTTAAGAACTACTCCGCGCCGCTTTCGATCGCTGTGATGGGATGTGCCGTTAATGGCCCCGGCGAGGCTTCTGATGCCGATCTGGGCGTTGCTTGCGGACGTGGTCAGGCCTTGCTCTTTTCGCATGGCCAGATCATTGGTAAAGTAGCTGAGGACCAAATTGTCGACGCGCTTATGGCCGAGGTCGACAAGCTTATTGAGGAGAAATAAATGACCCGAGCAATGTATATGTCTAAGCTTTATGCGCCGACGCTTAAAGAGGATCCGGCGGACGCTGAGCTCGCCAGCCACCGTCTGCTGCTCCGTGCCGGCATGATCCGCAAGGAGGCCGCCGGTCTATATTCCTACCTGCCGCTTGCTTGGCGCTCGATTCGCAAGATCGAGAACATCGTGCGCGACGAGATGGACGCCGCCGGCGCCCAGGAGCTTATGATGCCTATCATGGTCGATGCCGAGTTGTGGCGTGAGTCCGGCCGCATCGACGCCTATGGCAAGGAGCTTGTGCGCTTTGACGACCGTCACGGTCGCGAGTTCGTCCTGGGCCCCACGCACGAGGAGACCGTCACGGCCCTGGTGCGCAATGAGCTGCGCTCCTACAAGCAGCTACCCGTTAACCTCTACCACATCCAGGATAAGTTCCGCGACGAGTTCCGCCCCCGCTTTGGCCTGATGCGCGGTCGCGAGTTCATCATGAAGGACGCCTACAGCTTCTCCGCCACGCAGGAGAGCCTGCAGGAGGAGTATGACAAGATGAAGCAGGCCTACGCTAACATCTGCGAGCGCTGCTATATCAAGGCCCTGCCCGTTGTTGCCGACTCCGGTGAGATCGGTGGCGATACCTCCGTCGAGTACATGGCTTTGGCCGACGCCGGCGAGGCTTCGCTCGTCTACTGTGACGATTGCGGCTTTGCTGCCGATGACGAGGCGGCAAGCACCAAGGTCGTCGTGACCGAGGGTCCTGGTGACGGTACGCTCACCAAGGTCGAGACTCCGGGCATGGGCACCATCGAGGCCGTTGCAAAGTTCTTCGGCTTCCCCGAGAACGGTACGCGCAAGTCCTTGGCTCTCATCGATGCCGAGGGCAAGCCTGTCGTGGCCATTGTCCCGGGCGACCACGAGCTCAATGACTGCAAGGCCGAGCACGTCTTTGGCAAGGGCTATCGCATGATGACCGACGAGGAGCTTCAGGCGAACGGTCTGCACAAGGGCTTTATCGGACCGGTTAACCTGCCCGATGGCATTCGTCTGGTGTGCGACGAGAGCCTGCGCGATTCCAAGCAGTGGGCCTGCGGTGCCAACGAGATCGATTATCACTTTACCGGTGCCTGCCCCGAGCGCGACTTTACCGTCGATGAGTGGGCCGATCTGGTCACCGTTGTCGCCGGCGACCCCTGCCCGCACTGCGGCAAGCCGCTCTCCGCTGCCTGCGGCATCGAGGACTCTCAAGTCTTCCAGCTGGGCACCAAGTATTCCGAGGCCATGGGTGCCACCTTTATGGACGAGGACGGCAAGGAGAAGCCGCTCATCATGGGCTGCTACGGCGTTGGTGTGTCCCGCTCGCTCGCTGCCGTCGTGGAGCAGCACAATGACGAGCACGGTATCGTCTGGCCGGTCTCCGTTGCCCCGTACGAGGTCGCGGTGATTCCGCTCGATCCCAAGAAGGAGGAGTGCGCTACCGTCTGTGAGCAGATCGTTGATGGCCTGTGCGCCGAGGGTATCGAGGTTGTCGTCGACGACCGAGACGAGCGTCCCGGCTTTAAGTTTGCCGACAACGACCTTATGGGCTTCCCGTATCAGGTGGTGCTCGGCAAGCGTGGTCTTAAGAACGGCACCGTCGAGCTCAAGGACCGTGCCACGGGCGAGCGCGAGGACGTGGCGATCGACGAGATCGTCGCCAAGGTTGCCGAGCTTGTTAAGGCGGCCCGCCGTTAATCGACGATTTCGCTTGTAGTTCGATATACGGGACGGCCCCGCATTTCTCCAGATCGGGGAGATGCGGGGCCGTCCTTTTATCTTGTGGCATCCTCGATATCTAAAAGGAAAACCCCACAGCCCATGCGAGCTGCGGGGTTTTCCTTGTGCCTCCGATGCGAAATAAATCGCTCAGATATTACTGATAATCGACGACGTCGATCCAGTTCTTAAGGAACTCATCGTTCACGTTGCGCTTACGAGCGAGCTCGGAAGCGGCGACGATGCTCGTCCACTGACGCACGACCTGCATGGGCATGTCGGCGCGGTCGCAGTAGAGCTCCAGGTAGGCCTCGGCCTGATCCTTGCTGTTGAGGGCAAAGAGCAGGTAGGTGGTGGCAACGTCGGCAGCAGGGGAGCCCTGGGTGGCGTGTGCCCAGTCGCACACATAGAGCTGGCCGTCGTCGCCGACGATGACGTTGGAGGGGTTGAAGTCGCCGTGGCAGACCTTGAACTCCTTGGTCATGCCGTCCAGACGCTCCTGAAGGTTGTAGCGCGTGGTGGCATTGAGCTGATCAAGGCTGTCGATCATGCGGGCGTACTTGTCGCGCTGACGGTTGAGCAGCGGGGAGGTGTAGCCGTGGATCTCGATCTGGAGGTCGACGAACATCTCGAGGTACTCACCAAAGCGCTGGGGCTCGGCAGTCATCTTCTCGGCAAGGGTGGTGCCCGGAACCTTCTCGGTCACGAGCGCCCAGCCGTTGGCGTTCTCGAGCTGGGAAACCTCGAGAGCCTTGGGGCTGCGGATGCCGCACTCATTGATGCGGGCAAGATTCAAAGCCTCGTTGAACACGTCGGAGACAGGCTTGGTCTCGTTAAAGACCTTGACGATTTTGTCGCCCAGGTCGTAAACGACCTTGTTGCCACGGCGGACGAGCTCGGTCTTGGAATCGGGTAGCAGCATAGTTGCATCCTTTCAACGATGCGATAGAAGCGACGGCGGGGGTGTGTGAAACACCCGTGCACCCCCGCCGTTAAAAACCGTGCTAAAACTAGCAGACGGCGTAATCCTGGGGCTCGCGGCCGTAGTAGGCGTCAAGGTAGAGCTCCTTGATCTCGTTCATCAGCGGGTAACGGGGGTTAGCGCCGGTGCACTGGTCGTTGAATGCCTGCTCGGTCATCTCGTCGAGGGTGTCGAGGAAGTACTGCTCGTCAACACCGTAGTCGGCGATGGTCTTCTTGACACCGATGAAGTCCTTGAGCTCCTCGAGCTTCGTGATGAAGTTCTCGAAGACCTCCTTGTCGTCCTTGCCCTCGATGCCGCAGTACTTGGCCATCTCGGCGTAGTTGTGCAGCGCGTTGGGGTAAGGATACTGGGAGAACGTGCCCATCTTGACGGGGGCCTCAGCAGCGTTGTAGCGCATGACGCGGGTCAGGATGACGGCGTTGGCGAGGCCGTGGGGCAGGTGATGGAAGGCGCCGAGCTTGTGGGCCATGGAGTGGTTGAGGCCCAGGAAGGCGTTGGCGAAGGCCATACCGGCCATGCAGGAGGCGTTGTGCATCTCCTCGCGGGCATGCGGGTCCTTGGCGCCGTTCGTGAAGCTGGAGGGCAGGTTCTCAAAGACGAGCTTGGCAGCGCGCTCGGAGAGGCCCTTGGTGTAGTCGGAAGCCATGATGGAGACGTAGGACTCGATGGCGTGGGTCATGACGTCGATGCCGGAGGCAGCGGTCAGGCCGCGCGGGGCGGTCATGCAGTTGTCGGCGTCGACGATAGCCATGTTGGGGAGCAGCGCGTAGTCGGCGAGCGGCCACTTGATGCCGGTCTCCTTGTCGGTGATGATGGCGAACGGCGTGCACTCGGAGCCGGTACCCGAAGAGGTCGGGACGGCGACGAAGTAGGCCTTCTTGCCCATCTCGGGGAAGGTGAAGATACGCTTGCGGATGTCCATGAAGTCCATGGCCATGTCCTCAAACTTGCACTCGGGGTGCTCGTACATCATCCACATGATCTTGCCGGCGTCCATAGCGGAGCCACCGCCGACGGCGATGATGACGTCCGGCTCAAAGAGAGCCATCTGCTTGGCGCCGCGACGTGCGCACTGCAGCGACGGATCGGGCTCGACGTCGTAGAAGCAGTCGTGGGCGATGCCCATCTCGTCGAGCTTGGCCTCGATGGCGCGGGTGTTGCCATTCTTGAAGAGGAACTGGTCGGTGACGATGAAGGCGCGCTTCTTGCCCATGACATTGCCCAGCTCGTCGAGGGCGACGGGCGTGGAACCCTTCTTGAAGTAGACCTTCTCGGGAGCGCGGAACCACAGCATGTTCTCACGGCGCTCGGCCACAGTCTTAACGTTGATCAAGTGCTTCACCCCAACGTTCTCGGAGACGGAGTTGCCGCCCCAGGAGCCGCAGCCCAGGGTCAGAGACGGCTTCATGCCAAAGTTGTACAGGTCACCGATGCCGCCGTGCGAGGACGGGGTGTTGATGACGATACGGCAGGCCTTCATGACGTGCTGGAACTTAGCGATCTTCTCGCTCTGTGCCGGGTGCACGTAGAGAGAGGCGGTGTGGCCCGGGCCACCGGCGAGCACGAGGTGCTCGGCCTTGTCGACGGCCTCCTGGAAGTCCTTGGCGTGGTACATGGCCAGGACCGGGGAGAGCTTCTCGTGGGAGAACTCTTCCTTCTCGGGATCGGTGGAGGTGACCTCGGCGATCAGGATCTTGGTCTTGGCGGGAACCTCGATGCCGGCGAGCTCGGCGATCTTGGCAGCGGCCATGCCGGGGATGCGGTGATCGAGAGCGCCGTTCTTGAACATGGCGGCACGCAGGGCCTCCATCTCGGCACCCTGCTTGACGAA
>CAJMPF010000155.1 GCA_905215195.1 uncultured bacterium
CTGCGCAAGACGAAGGCCACATTAAGTGGCCTTCTTTGCGTGCGGAACTCGCGATAAACCTTATATCCGGCCCCTCCGTCCGGGGACCTTTCTGTATCGATATAGCTTCTGAGTTGGTTCGGCGTCGACAATGTCCGGCAAGGTTAGCCAGCTGCGTCGAATTTCCGGCTCCCGCGGCTCTCAGGGGCATCTCTCATGCAAAAACTGTCGTGGGGTAAAGTCCGAGGTCAGTGGCGTTTTATACCGAGAAATCCAAAAAAGTTGAAAATTCATTACAAATTTGCGTTGACTTTAGGTAACTAAAGTTTCATACTCCTTTTCAACCACTGGGGGATGTGAACACGCACGGATCGTTCGCATCATGATTGAAGAGGATTTCTTAGACATGTTCACGCATCAGCTAAACATTATCAGCGTAGTAATTATCTGATGCGGGTTAGCACATACAGCTAGCCCGTACGATAACGGGCGGCTGATGAAGATGAGGGCCGTCGAGCGCAACCGACGGCCCTCATTTTTTATGTCTGGGAAGTTCTTTTTAGAGGAGGAAATGTAATGAACGGAGTTTTGCTCATGGTTGTGGCCGCGGCGGTGCTCGCCTGCGGCTATCTGGGCTACGGCCGCTGGCTGGCCAACAAGTGGGGCGTTGACAAAGAGGCCCTCACGCCGGCCAAGCGCATGAAGGACGGCAACAGCTTTTCGCCCGTCTCCGCCTTCACCGCGTTCTCGCACCAGTTCAGCTCGATCTGCGGTGCTGGTCCTGTCACGGGTACGATCGTCGCCATGGCCTTTGGCTGGCTGCCCGTCGTGCTCTGGGTCCTCGTCGGCGGCATCTTCTTTGGCGCCGTCCACGACTTTGGTGCCCTGTACGCTTCGATGAAGAACAACGGCAAGTCACTCGCTCAGCTCATCGAGAAGTATATCGGCAAGACCGGCCGTCGCCTGTTCCTGCTGTTCTGCTGGCTGTTCTGCATCATCGTCATCGCCGCCTTCACCGACATGGTCTGCAAGACGTTCATGTTCACCCCGGCCGTTGACGCTTCTGGTGCTGCTACCGGTGCCATCGACTTCACCAAGTCCTATGCCGCCGGCTGCGCTGGTACCATCTCCATCCTGTTCACCTTCGTCGCTATCGCCTTTGGTTGGGCCCAGAAGAAGTTCAACCTTACCGGTGCTGCCGAGTTCGTCACCGGCGTGGTCCTCATGGTCCTCATGTTCGCCGTCGGTATGCAGTTCCCGGTCTACCTGGATAAGTTCCAGTGGTTCGCCGTCGTCATGGTCTACCTGGTCTTCGCTGGCGCTATGCCCATCCAGATGCTCAAGACCCCGCGTGACTACCTCACTTCCATCATGATGATCGTCATGATCGTCTGCGCTGTCCTCGGCATCGTCGTCTTGGGTGTTCACGGTCAGGCTACTATCACCGCTCCGGTCTTCACCGGCTTCTCCACTGCCTCCGGCATGATGTTCCCGGTCCTGTTCGTCTCCGTCGCTTGCGGTGCTCTCTCCGGTTTCCACAGCCTCGTTTCTTCCGGCACCTCTTCTAAGCAGGTCGAGAAGGAGCAGGACGCCGTCAAGGTCGGTTACGGCGCCATGATCGTCGAGTCCTTCGTTGGCATCCTTGCCATCATCGTCGCCGGCATCATGTTCTCCGATATGAACACCGCTGGTACTGGCGCTCTCAACGCCGGTGTCGCTTCCACCCCGTTCCAGATCTTCGCCGCCGGCATCTCCCGCGGTATGCAGGCCTTCGGTGTTGACGGCACGCTCGCTACCGTCTTCATGACCATGAACGTCTCCGCTCTGGCCCTGACCTCGCTCGACGCCGTCGCCCGCATCGCCCGCACCTCGTTCTCCGAGTTCTTTGCCCAGACCAACGACGCCCTGGCCATCGAGTCCAAGGCCGGCTACATGAAGGTCCTCGGCAACCCCTGGTTCGCCACGGTCGTCACCCTGCTTCCCGGTCTCGCCCTCGCTTTTGGTGGCTATGCCAACATCTGGCCGCTCTTTGGTGCTTCCAACCAGCTGCTCGGCGGCATGACCATGATCACCCTCGCCGTGTTCTGCAAGTGCACCGGCCGCAAGGGTTGGATGCTCTACGTGCCCGTCGTCTTCCTGCTCTGCTGCACCTTCACCTCGCTGGTCCAGAGCGCCATGGGCTGCATGACCGCCGTCCAGGCCTACGGTTTCTTCGGTACCATCCCGGCTACCGCCACCACGGCCGCCGTCTCCGTCGCCGCCACCAAGGGCCTGCAGCTCGTCTTTGCCGTCCTGCTGATGGTCCTGGGCCTCATCGTCGCCGTCAACTGCCTCAAGGAGTTCTTCGGCAAGGAGGCTGGCTCCATGCCTGATGAGGAGCCCGAGTGGTCCGATATGGGCAAGGCCGAGTACGGTCGCGCCGCTGCCGCCGAGGCTCCTGCCGACGCCGAGGCCGTCAAGGCCTAGTCGGTCGGACGGGTTGAATCTCTCATCCATATGACTCGGAAAGACCGGGTCCGCAACGACGCGGACTCGGTCTTTTTTTCATGCGAAAGCGGGTGACGCTCGAGTGTTCTCGCAGATGTTTTGCGTGGATAAGGGCGTGCGTTGTACCATATAGACGTATATGTGTACATATGAAAGGGGCCCCGTGGCCAAGACGGTATATTCCGATAATCAAAACAATGTCGATGCTTTGGCTGAGCGCCTGAGCAGCCAGACGTCGCTTTCTGCCGAGCGCGCCAAGCTGGTTGCCTACGACCTGCTCTGCCGCAAGGCGCTCAAGATTAAGTCGAGTGCGCTGGCGCAGATTTTCCGCTCCGTCGATAAGGAGTGCGACACCAAGGCGATGCGCGATGAGCTTATCGCGGCAAAGATCGTGACCAAGATCGAGGGTAGCGGCATTAACGGGCGCCCGGCGTTCTATACCATCAATGCCGAGATCCGCGATGCCCAAGAGCAGCCTGCCGAGTCCGTCGAGGGTTTTGTCGTCGAGGATTCCGCTGACGTGCCTGCTGTGGAAGAAGCTGCTCCGCGTGAGCATGTCGATACCGATGAGTTGCTCGATGAGAACGTCGTGCGTGCCTTTACGGCCAAGGCAGGACGCGGCGGTTTTGGCGGGGGTGGCAAGCGCGATGCTCAGCGCCGCGCTCAGCAGGAGCGCTTCCGTCGCGCCGTTGCTCAAAAGGATGGGCTCGATACCGAGGCTGTTGAGACCGAGGTTGCTGCTGAGTCGCAGAAGCCCGCGAAGGAGCAAAAGCCCGTGGAGGCCCAAGAGCCCAAGCGTCGTCGCGGTGCTCACTTTAAGACTGCACAGCAGGATGCCGCGCGTGAGGTTGAAGAGTCTTCTGAGGTTGCAGACGATGTTGAGGAGTCTGCCAAGAAGGCTCCGGGTTCGTGTCGTCCCGGCCGCGGTTTTGCGGGGCGCGCGTATCCCGTAAGGCGTCAGGAGAAGAGCGAACCGGCTTCGACCACTCAGGGCGAGAAGGACGAGAAGGCCGTTGAGCCGGTGGCTCGCGAGCAAAAGCCTGTTGAGCCGCAGCTTGAGGTTGATGCCGAGGCCAAGGGCCAGCAGCCTACTGATGAGCAGACGGAGCAGGGCGCGTCGAGCAAGCCTCGCCGCCGTCGCCATCGTGGGGGCCGCAGTTCCCATGCCGAGACTGCGGCCGAGAAGACCACGCCGCAGAACGAGGATGCGAAGGCCGAGGTTTCTTCGGGGCAGCCTAAGCGCCAGCCGGCGAAGGAGAGCAAGTTCGATCGTCAGCAGAAGCAGGCGTCTATGCCGAAGCGCGAGCGCAATTCCCAAGGCGATTCTAAGCGCAAGTCTCAGAGGAAGCCGGAGTCTGCCGCAGCAGATACTGCTGCCCAGCAGCCCAAGTCGGCCGTTCACGGCGAGGCCTCGGCGTTTGTCCTTGCCCGCGTTTTAGGCAGGCAGCTGCTCAAAGTTGTCCCTACGCCCACGGCGCTCTCTAAGATCAAGGAGCAGCAGACACAGATCGTAAAGGTCGAGGGCAAGGACGGCAAAAAGGCTCCGCAGCGCACTCAGCACAACGAGATGTCCAACCGCAAGATTGCCGAGGAGATCGCAATCATCCAGGCTTGGATCGAGCAGAACCGAGGTGCCGATACGCCGGTTGCCTCGCGCCGCCAGCGTGCCTACCAGATCTTTAACGACGAGAAGGCTTTTGACGGCAAGCACGGTGAGCGCCTGATCAGGCGTATGACCGAAAAGGGCATCAGCATGCAGGCGATCAAGGTCGCCCCCAATCGCCCCGTGCACTTTACGGGCTTTTTTACGCTGGGAGCCGACAAGCCGTTCATTATGGTCGAGAACCTGGACACCTACGACGAGATCGTCAAGCTGCTGCGTGGCCGCAAGCACGCCAAGCTCTTTGGCATCAAGGTGGGCGGCGTGATTTTTGGCGGCGGATGCAAGGCGAGCGTCTCGCATGCCCTGGACGATTATCTGGCCGAGATTGGCTATCGCTTTAACTACGTCTACTACGTGGGCGATATCGATCGCGAGGGCGCGCGTATCGTCGAGCAGACTCGCAATGCCAATGTGGTTGAGATTCGCCTGCATGCCGGCATGTATCGCGCTATGCTCGCCGAGCATAAGCGTCGCGTGAAGGCCGGCGGCGAGTGCGAGCCCGCGGCTGCCAACCAGGGCGTGCCGCAGAACCTGGCGGCGACGATCAAGGATCTGCCCATGGTTACGCGCGTGCAGTTCCGCAACGTGCTGCGCAAGGGCGGGCGCATTCCGCAGGAGATTCTGATGACCGCAGACTATCGGGATGGCGACTCGGGAAGCTTCGACCGCATGCTGAACAACTAGGGACGTGTGGCCCCGACGGGCCGGGCATTAAGTTTGCTGCTCTACAGTCCTGCGCAAGACGAAGGCCACATTAAGTGGC
>CAJMPF010000156.1 GCA_905215195.1 uncultured bacterium
TCAAAGACGTTAACTTCTCCCTGATTAAAGGACATACCCTCGGCATCGTCGGCGAGTACTACTGGATTGCCCGCGAGCGCGGTACCATCGAGGCCGCGCGAAACCGCGCAAGCTTCCCCCTGCGCTACACGCAGGCCGGCGAGCGCCACGAAGTCACTGTGCGCATCCGCCACAACACCACCGGTGGCCTCGGTGCCGCCTGGGTCATCGACAAGGTCAACGCCCCGGCCGAGTGACAAAACGGCCCTGGATAGCCATTTGACCATCCAGGGCCGTTTGAAATCAGACCTTTTGGCTGTCATCAGCACATATAGACACCAGAGAAGCAAGCTCCTCCTCAAGTTGCGGAGCAAAATACCTAAAAGAAACTTGTGCTCCAATCGGTATCGACTCAATCATATTCGCAGCATTATCTGAAATACGGTACGATGCAGTTTCACCTGTCTTCAAATCCTCTATTGAGCAGACAGCGTCTTCAGCATCAATCGACCTAAGCACGCCTTTTCCTTGTAACATCACATCGGCATGCCCGCCAGCTATTTCTAATGAACCTGAGTCTGTCGCAGTCACTTCTCCGGAACCTCCGCGCGATATCTCTTCCTTTGTTGAACAGCCCACCAATGAAGCCATCAGCACCAAAGACAGAGCTAGACGAATCGCCCTACTTCGAAAAAGTCGTTCCATAAGTCCACGCATAATAGCTCTGATCATACTTCAGGAAGGATAAAGATGAATTCCAGCCGTCCGCTATGCCAATCATCTGCCTTGTCTCTCCAGTTTTCTTACCAGTAAGTGTGGCGTAAGCCTCCGCTGTTACAGAATGGGCTGATCCGTTGTACAAACTCGCATGTAAAACATTCGGTCTATTAGAGTTAATCTCATTTTGAATGCTCGCGATAGCCGGAGAGGAGACAGTGCGGGCGATAAGAGTACTTCCTCTGCTTGCGCAGTAATTTGTAAACCCCGTTGCACAGGTTGATATCGGCGTTCCACCCAAAACAACGCCGGGAACAGTCTGTTCTTCATCGGAAAGAGCATGGGTATTGGTGTAATTCCATATCTGCATATATTGCGAAGGGTCGCTATATAAATTGGCAATGCCATACAGTTCCGCAACGTTCGAAAAAGCTGTCACCATACAAGCATAGTGGGCGGTAAGCCTCTTAATCTCGCTTTCATCATATGACATAAACTGAGAAATGGAACGAAATCCAGATACTGTGTAATCCTGCATTTGAGTTGCGTAAATTACAACATCGTTCCAGCTTGAAGGTTTATTCGATAAGACGACAGGCCGTCCTTCTATGGAAACAGCCGGGATTGTTCTTCCGCAATTTGTTGTTATTGAACCGTCCAAAGATTGCACGCCGAATTCGAATGGATTGATCATTACGACTGGGTTATTGAAAGAATAAGACTCGACACCAAGATCTCCTCCCCGATCCATAGGGCTGACTAAGCCGTCTCCAAAACGATATCCCGTAAGTATTTCATCATCTGAAGCATCTAAAACCAAATAGCCCGCGGCTCTATTGGATGTCACAACCGGAACAATGTAACCAAGCGGGGACCCATCAACATCTACAAAAGGAATAGGGTCAGAAGGCGTATACGAATAGCCGAGGAGTCCCTTTATATATTTATCGGCAAGCTCTTGCGCAATTTCAGAAGTAAATTGTATCTGCTCACCATCAATATTGCCCGTCGAAGCAAAAACCTCTTTCGGACGTGCGGCTAAGGCGACAATTGAAGACGCGACAAGTTGCAGAAAACGACGACGCGAAAGCATATGTTCTTCTTTCTAGAGAAGCGACTTATAAGGTACTCCTATTCTATAATCTTTTTTGTAACGTTACAGCACTGGTTATATTTCAATTCGATTTGCTTATGTCCTTGCAACCCAATGCGTCTTTACGTTTTAAACGGAATTAGAAAATCACTCATAGCAAAAACGGGCTTTAATCCCAAAGAGATGACTTTGATTATGAATCAAACCAGCAGCCAGGGCATAGCTGCAGTGCAATTGCTACAAGAAAGGCCGCCCTTGGTGGCGGCCTTTCTACTTGCTACTAGTCGCGCGTCAGCTTGCGGTGAATACGATGCGGCTGGGCTGCGTCCTCGCCCAGGCGCTCGATACGGTTGGCCTGATAGGCCTCGAAGTTGCCCTCGAACCAATGCCAGTTGCCCGGATTCTCGTCGGTGCCCTCCCACGCCAGAATGTGCGTGGCGACGCGGTCCAGGAACATACGGTCGTGGCTAATGACCACCGAGCAGCCCGGGAACTCGAGCAGCGCCGCTTCGAGCGAGGACAGCGTCTCGACGTCGAGGTCGTTCGTGGGCTCGTCGAGGAGCAGCAGGTTGCCGCCCTGCTTGAGCGTGAGCGCCAGGTTCAGACGGTTGCGCTCGCCACCGGAGAGTACACCAGCGCGCTTCTGCTGGTCCTGGCCCTTAAAGCCAAAGCTCGCCACGTACGCGCGGCTCGGAACCTCGGTCTCGCCGACCATCATGTGGTCCAGGCCGTCCGAGACGACCTCCCACAGGTTCTTATCGGGGTCGATGCCAGAACGGTTCTGATCGACATAGGAGATCTTGACGGTCTCGCCCACCTCGAGCTCGCCCGAAGTCAGCGGCTCCAGGCCCACGATGGTCTTGAACAGCGTGGTCTTGCCCACACCGTTGGGGCCGATGACGCCCACGATGCCGTTGCGCGGCAGGGTGAACGAAAGGTCATCGATGAGCACACGGCCATCGAACTCCTTGTGCAGGTGATGGGCCTCGAGCACCTTGTTACCCAGACGCGGGCCCACAGGGATGCGGATATCGGTCCAGTCGAGCTTCTGGCTTGCGCGGGCCTCGGCCTCCATCTCCTCGTAGCGAGCCAGACGGGCCTTGTTCTTTGCCTGGCGAGCCTTGGGCGAGCTGCGTACCCACTCGAGCTCGGCCTCCATGCGCTTGGCGAGCTTGGCGTCGCGGTTGCCCTGAGCCTCGATACGAGCGGCCTTGGTCTCCAGATACGTGGAGTAGTTGCCCTTGTAGGGATAGAGGTGACCGCGGTCGACCTCGCAGATCCACTCGGCAACGTTATCCAGGAAGTAGCGATCGTGCGTGACGGCAAGCACCGCGCCCTGGTAGTTGTGCAGGAAGTGCTCGAGCCACAGGATCGACTCGGCGTCCAGGTGGTTCGTGGGCTCGTCGAGCAGCAGCAGGTCGGGAGCCTCGAGCAGCAGCTTGCACAGGGCCACGCGGCGGCGCTCGCCGCCGGAAAGCACGTTGACCGGCATGTCGGAATCGGGCAGCTGCAGGGCGTCCATGGCCTGGCCGAGCTTGGAATCGATATCCCAGCCGTCGGCGGCGTCGATCTCGTCCTGGAGCTTTCCCATCTCGGCCATGAGGGCGTCCATGTCGCAGTCCGGGTCGCACATCTCCTCGCCGATCTTGTTGAAGCGATCGACCTTGGCGATCATGTCGCCAAATGCCATGCGCACGTTCTCGATGACGGTCTTGTCATCGTCGAGCGGCGGCTCCTGCTGCAGGATGCCCACGGTGTAGCCGGGGGTGAGCCTGGCATCGCCGTTGGAGACCTCCTCGATGCCGGCCATAATCTTGAGCAGGGTCGACTTGCCCATACCGTTGGGGCCCACGACGCCGATCTTGGCACCGGGGTAGAAGCTCAGGGTCACGTCGTCAAGGATTACCTTGTCGCCATGGGCCTTGCGAGCCTGATACATCTGGTAGATAAACTCCGCCATTTGCCTGTTTTATCCTTTCTACCTGTTGTTTCCCTATTCTTGATTCGCTTTAGTGGAAACGAAATGAGAAAACCAGCTCTGAAACGTAACGAAAAAGGGGCATGGTTGCCCACACCCCTAATACTACCTGGGAAAAGTCCCCCGGATCATACTATGAACTGCGTACGCTAGTTTTCCGCAACCTTAACGAGCGGCTCGCTGCGATTTGCGCCACAACAGATACGAGTAGACGTAGACGGCTCCAACCGAACCAAACGCCAGAACCGCAATCACCGCGGCGACGACTTCACTCGAAAGCACGCTGCCTGCCACGCCCATCACAATCAGGCCAATACCCAGCACCATAAAGCAGGCGCCGCCAAAACGCTGCGTACGGCGCCAGTTCTCGGGATCGGCAAGCGCCCAAGGTGTCTTGATACCAAGCGTATAGTTCTGCTTCACACGCGGCAAGTAGTTGCCTACGCCGATGAACAGCAAACCGACAACACCGGAAATCAGCACGTTGACCGAACCGACCGCCGGCACCACGCCCCAGACCGTAAGCTCTCCCAGCCAGCTTATGGCGCACATGAACAAGGTGAAGGCGATTACGAAGCCCTGATAGAACTTGCCCGAGGTTCGATATGCCTCACCTTTGGGGTCGATGCGCGGCACCACGCAGAACATTGCGAGAAGCGCCAGAGGCAGCACGCCGAGCGCGGAGGCCATCCAGCTAGGACCCCAACCGTCGACGGCGCCGTTCGCGCCCCAGTGCGTGGGAATCTGCGCAGGCAAGCTCGGCATCACCATGAGGTGCGCTACGACATTGGCGACGCACAGAGCGACCAGCGCAATCCACACGCGCGACGATACCCCCGTGGGGTGAATGCCCTTGTTTTCGTTATTCATCCTTATCACCTTCCGTGTTTGTAAAGCCCATAAACCAGCCAATCAAATCCTGCATGACGGTGGTGTTTAAGCTGTAAACGATGTTTTGGCCATGACGTTCGTCGGTCACCAACCCGGCGTTTTTGAGCGTCGCCAAGTGATGACTCAGCGACGGCTTACTGATATCGAAATGCTCGGCAAGCTCCCCCGCCGTGCAATTGCCCTCGCGCAGCAGTTCCAAAATGTGACGCCGTGTAGGATCGG
>CAJMPF010000157.1 GCA_905215195.1 uncultured bacterium
GTCACACGCCAACGGTGTCGCTCGGGCGTTATTGCGAGGTCGGTGGTCTTGCGGGGCTCGACGAGGAGTCGGGCCGCGGGCAGATCGTGCGCTTGGGCGGCGAGGACACTGCCGGTGTGCCCGATCGTATCGACATCGACTGCGCCGCCGCCACCGGCTCCGAGTTCGGCCGCGTGGGCATCCTGCGGCTCGATGATGGGGCGGAGTTCTACGCGAACATCAACCCGGGCGAATAATCGGTGCAAGGGGTAGCTAATATGGGAAGGGTTTTTTGACTACTTTTGCCCTTCTGCCCGCAAATTGATTTTTCAGGGACGGGGATTAAATAATCATTTGGCTGCCCGCTGGCTAAGTGAGTAGACTTTTTTGGAAATGCCGAGCACCCAACATATTTGCCTCAATAAAACCGCTGGTCACGGACTTGTGCTTTGTCGGTGTGGTCCGGGATTCGGTAAAAGTCTACTCACTTAGTTTTGCGTGATGAATATTGTCCGCAACGAGACCCCAGACGGGGTGATTCCATCGCAAATTCCGGTGACCGGGCAGCTAATTAGGCGCCGTATGGATTGCGGTCGCGTTCGATGCGTTGGCGGATGTTGGCGTACTCGATTATCAGCAGCACCAGGAGTAGGGCCATGATGGCTAGGTAGCTCACCACAGCGCCCATCAGACCCAGCAGCTTAATCAGGATCACCGGCAGCACCACGCTTGCGGCGAAGCAGATCAGGTAGATCTTGGTGACGTCTCTAGCGTGGCGCAGCACCGTGATGATGGCGTAGATAAAGTCGATGGCCGCGGTGACGCCGCCGGCGACGACCATCAGCAACGCCAGCGTACGGTAGCGCTCAAAGCTGAGGCCGTACATAAAGCTCATGAGGGGAATACCGGGACCTGCCATAAATGCGGCGCACACGCCGGTGATGACTACGATCAGCGCCATAACGGCAACAATAATCAGGTCAAAGCGACGACGCTTGCGAGGATTAGCCCAAATGCTCGACAAGCGCAGAAGCTGCGGTTTATAGATAAATCCAATGCTCAGCAAAATAGCCTGCGCCGGAAAGAACAGGGCATTAAAGTACAGCTGATATTTGTATGCCAGCGTGCCTTCCATCACAAACTTGGGCATGCTCTCAATTAGGTTGAACAGGAACAGTGCACCAAAGAGCGGGGCGCACTGGACAAACAGGTGGCCGACCTCGCGCAGGCTCACGCGGCGCGATTTTTCGGTCTCGAGCAGGGCAAGCGGCGCGGTGACCAGCACGAGCGAGGCGATCGCGGTGACACCCATGACCATGGCCGCGATGGGCATGCTGCGCGTGAGGAACAGCGCCACGCTAAAGACCGCGATGACGCCGACGGAGCGTAGCGTTTGGCTCATTCCAGCCAAGTAGAGTTTGTCGGCCTGCTGCAGGCGGCCTTCGTACACGTCGGCGACGCCATCGATGACCTTATACAGGTAGACGCCCAGGCCGATCGTCGCCATCTGCGCATCATAGCCGCGGGCGCTGCTGTACATGAGGCCGCAGCCTAGGGCGAGCGCTCCACAAAGCCAGCGGTTGAGCTGGTAGGAGGCAAAGGACGTCTTTTCGTCGATGTCTGAGACCTGGAAATTGCGCACGCCGTAGTTGCACGCGATCATGATGAGCGTGCCGGTGACAAAGGCGATGGAGAATTTGCCTGCTTCTTCGGCGCCCACGAGCTGCGTAGACACGATGGTGAGCAGCGGAAACGCCAAGCCCCACATGGCGGTGCCGAGGGTATTCCAGAGATAGTCGCGGCGGGTGGCGTGCTCCTCGTATGTACATGGGCAGCTGGGCGCCGCCGGCGATATCGCTGCCCAGGGTGACCCACAGGCCCTCGTTGACCATGCGGCGGACGGGGCCGGGCTCCCGATCGCGTTCGCGCCGGCGACGTGTGGCTTGGCTGCTATCGGGTCCGCCGGCGTTGCGCTGGCTCAGCTCCTGGATGCGCGCGAGCTCTTCGGCCGTGTGGGAGGCGGGGAACAGGCCGTTCTCGATGCGGCCGCCCTGGGCCTTCGCGGCGCCGTCTTTCGATGCAGCGGGGTTGGAGATGCCGTTACGGCGGGCGATGGCGCGGCGAATGCTATCGAGGGGCGTGATGCTCAAAGCGGGGTCCTTTCTATTGCTGCGCTCTAGTATAGACACCTCGGTGTCCGCTCGTATTTTTGAACAGGTTGTTCGATAATTTCGGCGGCGCCATTCGGTAGTCGGCACTTAGGGACGTTCCTTATGTGCAGGCACTTTGGGAACGTCCCTAAGTGCCAGCATCCGGGGACACTCCTTGAATGTTGCCTGTTCAAGAGTGTCCCCAATGACTAGTCGTTTAAGAACGTCCCCAATGACTGGGCCGCTTGCCTGCGATTTTTGACCGTTGGGCGGGCTTGCCGCCCTTGCCGCAAAAACGTTTTTGCATATCGGGTACAACGGGCTTTACGTGAGTAAAGTGCGCACCGCGTCCGCGTGTCGCGTTTTTAAAGGAGGCCCCATGCCTGGTGTTACCCCTGCAGAAGTTCTGTCCAATTTTGGTATTACGCTGGTCGAAGATCCCGCCGAGAATCAACCCCGTCTGCTGGTCGATCTGCCCGCCGCGGAGCTCGTCGAGCACGCTATCCGCCGCGAAGAAGGCCGCATGGCATCCAACGGCGCGCTGGTGATCGAGACGGGGGAGCGTACCGGCCGTTCCCCCAATGACCGCTTTATCGTTGACACCCCCGATGTTCACGACAAGATTGCCTGGGGCGCGGTCAACCGCCCGCTGTCCGTCGAGAGCTATGAGGCCATCAAGGCCGGCATCGTCGACTATCTCAACGAGCGCGACGTGTTCGTCACCCGCGGCATGGCAGGTGCCGACCGCAACCACACGCGTCGACTGCTCGTTGCCTGCGAGCGTGCCAGCCAGGCACTTTTTATTAAGCAGATGCTCGCCCGCCCGCTCGCTCGCGAAATCGCGCGCACCGGCGAGCCCGACTTCTGCGTGCTCGCAGCGCCCGGTTACCAGTGCGACCCCGCCATCAAGGGCCTCAACTCCAGCGCCGCGGTGGTCATCAACTTCCAGGAACGCGTGATTCTGGTCGCCGGCACCGGCTACTCCGGCGAGATTAAAAAGTCGATCTTTAGCGTCATGAACTATCTGCTGCCCGTCGAGGACGACGTGCTGCCCATGCACTGCTCGGCCAGCATGGATCCCGTCACGCACGAGACCGCCGTGTTCTTTGGCCTGTCCGGCACCGGCAAGACCACGCTTTCGGCCAATCCCACGCGCCTGCTGATCGGCGACGACGAGCACGGTTGGTCCGACATGGGTATCTTCAACATCGAGGGTGGCTGCTACGCAAAATGCGAGGGCCTGGACGCCTTCCACGAGCCCGAGATCTTCAACGCCGTCCGTTTTGGCGCCATTTGCGAAAACGTGGTGCTCGACGAGAACCGCAAGCCCAACTACGACGACATCTCGATCACGCACAACACGCGCGTGGCCTATCCCGTGGAGCACATTCCTAACGCGTGGACTAAGGGCATGGGCACCACTCCGAGTGTCGTGCTGTTCCTGACTTGCGACGCTTTTGGCGTGCTGCCGCCCATCTCACGCCTGACGGCCGATGCCGCTATGTACCACTTTGTGACGGGCTTTACGGCTAAGATTCCCGGCACCGAGGTCGGCGTCACCGAGCCCACGCCCACGTTCTCTTCGCTGTTCGGCGAGCCGTTTATGCCGCTCGACCCCATGGTCTATGCCAAGATGCTCGGCGAGCGTATCGCCGACGGTCGTACGCGCGTGTACCTGGTCAACACCGGCTGGATTGGCGGCGGTTATGGTGTGGGCCATCGCATCGAGCTTGCCTACACGCGCGCCCTGGTGGCCCGCGCCCTCGACGGTACCATCGAGGACAGCGAGTTCTTGCACGACGACATCTTTAACGTCGACATTCCCACGACGTGCCACGGCGTGCCCGATGGCATCCTGGTGCCGCGCCAATACTGGCAGAGCACCGCGCGCTATGACGAGGCCGCGCACAACCTGGCGGTGATGTTCGAGGAGAACTTCGAGAAGAAGTACTCGCACCTGCCCGAGTCCGTCAAAGCCGCCGGCCCGCACGCCCAAGTACACGCCGACGCTCGTCATCGCGGCCGCGGGCTGCTGGGACTTCGCCACTAGCTTCGCCGTGAGTCCATATCCACCACAAAGGGGACAGGCGCCTTTATGGTGGTTTTGCTCGCGTGGATGACTCGGGTTACAATACGCTTGACATATCGTCCCCTTCTCCGGATGGGGACAGCGTAAGCGCTCTTGTGACGGCACCGTAGGACTTTGAAGGTGGCCGTCGTAAGGGCGCTTTTTGTTTAGGCGCCCTCGCTCGGGCGTACGCTATGAAGGGAGAGCATATGAAGAGTTTCGTTGCCGAGGATTCGTTTTGGGAGCTGTTTCCGCAGGCGGCGGTCGGCGTCGTAGTCGTAAAGGGCATGAAGCCCGCGGCCCAGATTCCCCAGGAGGACGTGGATGCGATCGCCACGTTGCTCAATCGCGCCAATATCGATGCGGAGCGTCACCTGACAAGCGATACCATCAGCGAGAACGCGCCGGTTAAGGCATGGCGCGAGGCGTATCGCCTGTTCAAGACCAAGAAGGGCGCGCGTTGCTCAGTTGAGAACCTGCTCAAGCGCGTGCTCAAAGGCAAGCCGGTGGGCCACATTACGCCCGCGGTGGACATCTACAACACGGTGTCGCTGACCTACGCGTTACCCGTAGGCGGCGAGGATTTGCATGCGATCGAGGGAGACCTTCGCTTGAAGGTGACCGACGGTGGCGACGCGTTCTTGCCGCTTGGCGAGGAAGCGGATG
>CAJMPF010000158.1 GCA_905215195.1 uncultured bacterium
GGTGGGGGTCCCGGCGTGGGAGCCGATGACGGTGGACACCCAGGTGGGCATGCCCTCGCCGGCAAGGCAACCGCTGGCCATCCAGATACCCAGGCCAAAGACGACCGAGGTGCCGACGATGGTGGTGGTGCGCTGCGTGAGGCCCTCGCGGGTGAACATGCGCACACCGTTCATGGTGATGGTGCCAAAGACGCCGACGGTCGCGCCGCCGATGACAGGCTGCGGGATGGCGGAAAGGACGGCAGAGAGCTGCGGGAACAGGCCGGCGATGGCAAAGACGGCCGCGATGATCACAAAGACCCACTTGTTGACGACCTTGTTGGAGCAGATGATGCCCACGTTCTGGCCAAGGGCGCTGGTGGGAAGACCGCCCAGCAGGCCGCCGACCATAGAGGTGAGGCCCTGAGACACAATAGCGCCGGAGAGCTCGCGCTCGGTGGGCATACGGTCGATGGAGCCCAGGCAGGCGGCGGAAACGTCACCGATAACCTGGATGGCAACCATGGGGAACACGACAGCGAGGGTAATGCAGACCTCGGGATCAAACTCGAGTGCATAGGGCATGAGCTTGGGAAGGGCGAAGACCTGAGCGGTGGCGACGCTGGAGAAGTCGATCATGCCAAAGGGGATGGAGACGATCATGCCAACGATCATGCCAAAGAACACGGATCCCAGCTTGAGCGTGCCCTTGCCAAAGTTGGCGAGCGCAAAGACCACGGCGAAGGTGATAAGAGCGACGCACCAGGCCTGCGGGGTGCCCCACAGCGGCGTACCCATACCGCCGGCCATGTACTTGACGGCCGTGGGATAGAGAGAGACGCCAATGGAGAAGATGACCGTACCGGTCACGACGGGCGGGAACAGCCACTTGATCTTGCTGTAGGCCAGACCAAAGAGAACCGCAACGGCACCGCCGACGATCTCGCCGCCCAGCAGCGCGCCAAAGCTAAAGCCCGAGGCGCCCATGGCCTGAAGGGCCGGCAGGAACGCGAACGAAACGCCCATGACGATGGGCAGGCCGCCGCCGATACGACGGAAGGGAGCGAAGGCCTGAAGGGCCGTGTCGATTGCCGAAAGAATGAGTGCAACCTGGATGATGTCGGTGCTCTGCTGGCTATTAAAGCCGTAGACACCGGCCATGATGACCGCCGGTGTAATGATGCCGGCAAACGATGCCAGTACATGCTGAAGGGCACACGGGATCATTTCCTTAACGGGCGGCATGCCTTCGCGAGTGAACAGGGCTTCAGTGCCGTTCGTAACCGTCTCCTGGGTCATTTGACCACCAATCCTCGAAATAGTTGTTTTCGCATCTAACGCTCTATTGTGACGCAGTGCGGGGTTGAGGTTGTGCCTTCGTTGCATATCGTATTAAAGATGATTCTCATTCTCAATAATAATTTTTTGTTATCAGACTATTCTTCAGCTGAGATAACGCATTTCCGCAGGTCAGGAAAGTGTCTGGTCAAAATAACATCTAACTTTTCTTTTGGTCAACCGTTTACCGCCAAATTCCTACCGTTCGTCTGTATTACGCAATGTACCTGCTGATATACGAGATGATGAGCAGCGTGTTACCATGATAAAAAATTGTTATGAACACTTCGATAGAACCAAAAGGAGTTGCCCGTGAACGAGACCGTACGTCGCTTTTTGCCGATGGTCGATTTCCTGGAGCAGATACTCGGCAAAAACAGCGAAATCGTGCTGCACGATTTCTCGGATCCCGACCACGCCATCGTCGATATTCGCAACGGCATCGTGAGCGGCCGCAAGGTCGGCGGTCCCGCCACCGACCTGGCACTCAAGATCATGCACGACGCCAAGTATCGCGACCTGCCGTTTATTACGGGCTACGAGGGGCGCGGTGCCGGTGGCAAGACGTTGGAGTCGGCGACGTACTTTATCCGCGAGAATGACGAGATTGTCGGTATGCTCTGCGTCAACACCGACCTCTCGACCGTGCGCTCCATCAACGCCATGGCGCAGCAGCTCATGGCCTGCTTCGACGCGGCGCCTAGACAGGCGGAGCCCGCGTCTATCGAGGTCGAAAGCCTTTCGGAGTCTACGCAGGAGCTCATCGACCGCAGCATTTCCGAGTTGCTCGAAAGCCGCGGACAGGATGTCGCCTCGCTTGGGCAGGCCGATCGCGTGGACGTTATTCGCCACCTTAACGGCAACGGCGTATTTATGCTCAAGGGCGCTGTTGCTTGCGCTGCCACCGCGCTGGGTATCTCGGAGCCCAGCGTCTACCGCTACCTGCAAAAAGTTCGGAAGGAAGGCTAACCCGCTAATCCCATGGGGGCGGAGGAAAACGGATCATTTTTGTCGCATCGCTTGACAAAAGACCCTGCAGCTCGCACTGCAGGGTCTTTTTGCATGTCATGTTTAGTTGTTGTCAACACCTTAGAGAGCGGCGACGACCTCGATCTCGACCAGACCGCCGGCCGGAAGGGCGGCAACCTGGAAAGCGCTGCGCGCGGGGAACGGAGCCTCGAACTTGGAGGCGTAGATCTCGTTCACGGCGGCAAAGTCGGCAATGTCGGCCAGGTAGACCGTGGTCTTGACGACATCGGCAAAGGTGGCGCCGGCAGCGGTCAGCAGGGCCTCGACGTTAGCAAGGGACTGCTTAGCCTGGGCCTCGACGCCCTCAGGCATCTTGCCGGTTGCGGGGTCGATGCCCAGCTGGCCGGACAAGAACACCATGTTGCCGGTCTGGATGCCGGGGGAATACGGACCGATGGCTGCGGGCGCGTTATCGGAAGACACGACGGTCTTGCTCATGTTTTTCTCCTTACGATCAGTTGAAAGAGTGTGAGCGCGGCGTTCACACCGGGAGGCACAGTTCGGTCTGAACACCGCGCTTGATTTGGATAGTACTCAAGGTTTCTGCGCGATGCAAGATTATTATCACGTTGCGAGAATAATTTATCGCCCAACGGCGCCTGTCGGCCGCTGAACGGCACGACCGGACGGTGAAGCTCAAAATGATCCGTTTCCCTCCGTCCCCATCGGATCAGGCGATCCATAGGGAACGGAGGGAAACGGATCATTTTTGCTGCAAGGGCTGCTGAAGACTTTATCCTGCTTGGGCCACAGGGCTCGTCCGCCGCAACAGCACCACTATACTTTTGAGTATCTGAGCATTTTGAAAGGCAGGATATGACCGCAACCGCCAGTCGAACCACCAACCGCAGACCCGAGCTCTTGGCCCCCGCCGGAGGCCCGGAGCCCTTTGCCGCCGCGCTCGCTGCCGGGGCAGACGCCATCTACTGCGGCATGGGCAGCTTCAACGCCCGCCGCAAGGCCACCAACTTTACCGACGAGGCCTTTGAGCAGGCCTGCCGCGCCGCGCATCTAGCCGGGTCGCGCGTCTACGTCACGGTCAACATCGTCATCAAGCAGTCCGAGATGGGCGATGCGTTGCAACTTATCCATCGCTGCTCCACGCTGGGCGCCGAGGCCTTCATTATCCAGGACTGGGGCCTGTTCTTTGAGGTCAAACGCACCATGCCCGGCATCGAGACACATATCTCGACCCAAGCGAACATCCACGACGACCGCGGAACCCTTTGGTGCCGCGAGCAGGGCGCCGACCGCGTGACCCTCTCGCGCGAGCTCTCCATCGACGAGATTGCCGCCATTCACAATGCCGCGCCCGATGTGGACCTGGAGGTCTTTAGCCACGGCGCCATCTGCTTTTGCTACTCGGGTCTGTGCCTGCTGTCGAGTTTTGCCATGGCGGGACGATCGGCCAACCGCGGCATGTGCGCTCAGCCCTGTCGCCTGCCTTACGAGCTAATCGACGAGAACGGCCGCACGCTTTCCCCCGCCGGCCGCGCGCGTGCGCTATGTCCGCGTGACACCAACACTTCACAGCTTGTTCGCCGTCTGTATGACGCCGGCGCCGCATCGCTCAAGCTCGAGGGCCGCATGAAGGCCCCCGATTACGTGTATTCCATCGTCGACGTGTATCGTCATCAGATTGATGACATGCTGGCCGATGTTTCGACCTCTAAGGATGAAGAGGCCGCCCGCCAACGCCAGCTCAAGCGTTGCTTTAACCGCGACTTTACGCACGCCTACCAAGACGGCACCTCGGGCGACGAGATGATGAGCTACGAGCGCTCCAACAACCGCGGCCAGATCGTGGGCACGGTGCTGGGCAGCCGCCCGGCCAACCGCGATGTGCGCGGCCTCAAGCCCGACGACCGCCGTCGCCGCGCCGCCATCGCCCGCATTGAGCTGTTTGAGCCCGTGGGCAAGGGCGACCTGCTGGAGCTTCGCCACGACGATGAGTTCGACCAGTTCCTGACCACCATTGCCGCCGATGATGCCGCCGCGGGCGATGTTATCGAGTGCCGCGTGCCCCGCAGCATGCCCGAGGGCTGCCGCGTCCGCGTGATTCGCAGTCAGCGTGCCATCGACGCCGCCGGTGCCGCGCTCAAGCGCGATGTGCTGCGCCGCCGAGCTGTTGATGTGTCCGTCGTGGCGCGCCTGGGCGAGCCGTTTACTGTCACACTCACCTGCTGCGACAACCCCGCGCTCACCGCCACCGCCACGGGCTTCAACGTCGAGGCCGCCAAGACCCGCGCGGTCGAGGCATCCGACCTGGTTGAGCATGTGGGCCGCATGGGCTCCTCGCCCTTTGAGGCGGCGAGCTTTGATGTGGCGCTCGATGAGGGCTGCGGCATGGGCTTCTCTGCCGTGCACAAGGTGCGTGCCGCCGCCTGTAAGGCCTTGGAGGAGGCCATTCTGGAGCCGTACGAGGAGCGCGCGAAGACGCTCGAGTTGCCGGTGCTCGACAAATGTACGCGCCCCATGCCCGAGCACTACCGCGACGAGCCGCAGATC
>CAJMPF010000159.1 GCA_905215195.1 uncultured bacterium
ACACACCACAGCGCCGTTGCCGGCATTGCTGTAGCCAGTGGTCTTGGCAAGCTCGATAGCGCTCGCCAGTGCCGTCTCACAGGCCTGTTGGATCTTAAGGTCGAGCGTGAGCTTAATGTCGGAGCCGGCCTTCGCGGGCACGGCGCCGGCCTGACCGGTCACATTGCCCGAGGCATCGACCTTGACGGTCTGCTCGCCACGAATACCCTGCAGCAGGTTTTCGTAGTAGCTCTCAACGCCCGCCTGGCCCACGATATCGCCCGACTGGTACGTAATCTTGCCAGCAGAAGCATCATCATCGCCAGAGGTTTTCTTATTCTGAGCCTCGAGCTGCTCGGAGGTAATGGTGCCGGTATAGCCCAAGATATGGCATGCCGTCTCGCCATATGGATACTGGCGCTCGGTACGCTCGGCAATCTTGACGCCCGGGAACTCGCCGGCATGCTCCTGAATATAGGCAACCGTAGAGCGACGGACGTCCGTCGCGATGGTATGCAGGCTCTGAGCGCCCTCTGTATTGTCCTGAATATTGCGAAGGACCGCCACGTAAGGCATTCCAAGCACGTTGGCAAGATGGCGAACCAGAACCTCATCCTCGGCAAGGTCGCGGTAGGCCACGACAGCAAGTGAGGGACGGTTCTGGACAAGCGCCACGCCATTGCGGTCGAGGATGCGGCCGCGCACAGCGGGAGTGGTAACGGTGCGAGTCTGATTGCTATTAGCCTGCTTCTCGTAATAGTCCGACGAGACCATCTGCATGCCCCACAGCTTGACGGCGAGCGCTGCAAACATCGCGCCCACACCCGTGGTGAGGATGGAAAAGCGGCCCTTAAAGGCGGTCGCCGCGGTATTGCCCTCGCCCTCGGTGGCGCGCGGGGCCGTTCCATGCTGGGTATCGTAGGTAAAACGGGAATCGCCACGACGCATGATGACCAGCGCGACCACGATGGCCACAACCAGCACGATACCGGCGATAATAACCGTCAACTGGGAAGACATCTACGGGCCTCCCCTATTTGAGCTTGCGGGTCTTGGGCTTAAAGCGCATACCCGTCTGGCGTCCGCCACGTGCGGAGAATCCATAGCCGGACTGCGGCACGACGCCGGACATCAAAAACGGAATGGCAACCAGACCCGTCAGGATCGAGGACGGCAGCGCATGGCCGAAGATCGCCACGACAAAGCTCGTCTCCAAACCCATAAACAGCAAGATGATGCTGTAGATCACATTAATGACGAGCGCAAAGGCGCCCACGGTGACGCCGCGCGCACTCGGGGTACCGCCCGTCTGACC
The DNA here is from genome assembly GCA_905215195.1 of uncultured bacterium. Taxonomy (GTDB): domain Bacteria; phylum Actinomycetota; class Coriobacteriia; order Coriobacteriales; family Coriobacteriaceae; genus Collinsella. The sequence continues at coordinate 1,295 of CAJMPF010000159.1, forward strand.
GACGGCGCTGTGCACCAGGGCAAAAGAACCCACGGTCAGCAGGAGCGACATAACGCCCACCGGCACGGCAGCGGACAGGTCATAGAACAAGCCGCTGCAAAAACCGCACACGACGGCACGGGTCGGGTCGCCCGAGAACACGCTTAGGCACACCAGGATAATCATGAAGTTGACGCGACCGCCCGCAATGGAGATCTGTGGTGCCAGGCCTGCCTGCAGCAGCACGCACACGATGGCGGCGATCACAAACGTGCGGGAGCTCATCCCCTGCTCGTGTAGATCCATGGACATGCCCCCTATTCGCTCGAGCCGGAATCGGTCGTCTCGGACGTGTCGGAACTGTCATCCGAACTCTCGTCCTTCGTCTTGGTCGCAGCATCGCGCGACGTTCCCTGCGGCGTGCTGTTGGCCGTGCTCACGTCCTCATCCGAGGCCGACTGTTCGTCGGTCAGCGAGGTAATGACCAGCACTTCCTCGTTGTTCTCGGCCGTGGTCTGAGCGCGCACCACAATGGTGTAGTACACGTCGTTTGCCGATTTCTCAACCGACGAGACGGTGCCGAGCGGTAGGCCCTTGGGGAACACGCCACCGATGCCAGAGGTCACGATGATGTCGCCAACCTTAACATCGGAGTCGACGCTCACGTACTCAAGACGCAGCGTGCCGTCAGCCTGACCCTGCAGCATGCCCTGGGCGCGCGTGTCCTGCACCATGGCGGATACGCCGGAGTTCTCGTCGCCAATCAGGCGCACGGTGGACGTTTTGGCCGAGACTTCGATGATCTGGCCGATAACACCGGCCGAACTCGTCACAGGCATGTTGATGGTAAGCCCGTCGGCAGAACCCTTATCAATCGTGACGGTCGAGGTCCAGGCATCGCCCGAGGCACCAACGATACGAGCTGCGGTCGATTTGAGGTTGTAGGTCGACTGCAGGCCGACCAGCCCCTCCAGACGCTCAGCGGTCTTTTGAGCCTCAGAAAGCCCGGCGACCTTAGAGGTCAGCTCCTCATTTTGCTTCTTGAGCTCGTCGAGCGTGTCCTGCGACGCCGTTAGGTTAGAGAACACGTTGCCGATCGCATTGAAGGGAGCCGCCACAGCCGAGCCCACAAAGCGCACCGGAGAGGTAATCGTCGTTACGCCCGAACGCACGGCATGAATCGGCCCTGCCTCGCCCTCGCGGATGTAAAACGTGAGCAGCAACACCGAAATCAGGCTGAAAACAATCAACGGGCGCATACCCGTTGATTGTCGCTTGGTATTCAGATTTGTGGAGAAACCCGAAGATCGTGCCAAATGGAATCCACCTTTTGGAAATTAAGCATTGGTCTGGACGAAGCCGCCATCAAACGCATTGGCCTCGAGCACGCGGGCACAGCCGTTAACGACGTTATCGAGCGCCGTGGGGCTGACGTTGACCGAAACACCGGTCTCATCGCGCAGGCGCACGTCGAGACCGCGCAGCAGCGCACCGCCACCGGTCAGCAAAATGCCGTAGTACATAAGGTCCGAGGCAAGATCGGGAGGCGTAGCGTCGAGTGCGTCCTTGACGGCCTTGGCCATCTCGTCGAGTGGCTTATTGAGTGCGCGACGAATCTCCTCGCTCTCGATGCGCACGGTCTTGGGCAGACCGGTGATCACGTCGCGGCCGTTGACCTCGACGTCGAGCTCGTCCTTGAGCGGCACGGCGGAACCGACCTTGATCTTGATGTCCTCTGCCGTACGCTCGCCGATGGCCAAGTTGTAGGCATCACGAACGTGCGTGAGGATGGCCTGATCGAACTCGTCGCCGGCAATACGGATGGACTGCGAGACGACGATGCCACCCATAGCGATAACGGCAACCTCGGTGGTACCGCCACCGATGTCGATGACCATGGAGCCGGTGGGTTCCTCGACGGGCAGGTCGGCGCCGATAGCGGCGGCCATGGGCTCTTCGATCAGATAGGCCTGGCGGGCGCCGGCCTGGATCGTGGCCTCAAAGACGGCACGCTTCTCGACCGACGTGACACCGGAGGGAACGCAGACGACAACGCGCGGACGCGGGGTCCACGGATAGCGCTTCTCGGACGCTTTGTCGATAAAGTAGCGGAGCATGGCCTCGGTAACATCGAAGTCGGCGATGACGCCGTCCTTCAGGGGACGAACGGCCACGATGTTGCCGGGCGTACGGCCGAGCATGCGCTTTGCCTCGATACCGACCGCCAGGATGCGCTCGTCGTTCTTGTCGATGGCGACGACAGAGGGCTCGCGAATGACGATGCCCTTGCCGCGCACGGAGACAAGCGTATTTGCGGTGCCGAGGTCGATGGCAAGATCGCCCGCATAGCTACCGAAGAACATATCCATCAAAGAAAACAACGCAACTCCTGATGTGTTGGATGATTGCTGGAAAACTACTAGCTCATCATACTAGCGCAAGCCCGGCACCTCACTTGCGGTGAAGCGCCGGGCAAAGCTAAATCCCATAAGGTCACTACTGGTTGTCAGCAGCCGAGAAATCCATATCGAGCGAGGAAACGGCCCAGCCGATATGGTTGTCGGAGCGCACGAACTTGACGGTGTACTCCTGCTCGCCGCCCTTGGACAGCGATGCCTTAACCTTGGCGGTCGTCTCGGTCATGGACTGATCCATGCCCTCGACGGACACGGTGGCACCCTGCGGAATCGAGGAGATGATCATCGACTTGGCGTCCTCGGACAGGCTCGAGGCCAGGCAAGACTCGGCCTTTGCGGTGTCACCGTCGCCGGCAGCCTGGAACAGATCGGTAACGACAGACTCCTGGGACGGGAAACCAAAGCCGCGCGTGTAGGCAAAGCCAAGACCGCCTGCGGCAATGACGATCAGCAGAAGCAGCACCAAGAAAACCTTGAGGCCCGTGTGGCGATGGCGACGACGGACCTTGGCCTGCTTGCGATCCTGACGGTCCTGCTGGACCATCTCGGACTCGGACAGCGTAAAGAAGCCGGTGTCCGAGGGATCGGGCATAAACTGACCGGTCGCGCCCGTAGGATCGAGCGGATCGACAGCAGGAGCGTCCATCGCAGGCACCGGAGCCGTGGCCATAGCCGTCTGGGCAGACAGTGCGGCAAGCGAATCGTGCACGCGGGCAAGCTCATCGGCCTGCTCGGAGGTGAGCTGGTAGATGCCATCGGCAGTAGCGGCGTTAAAGGCGTCGAGTGCGTCGGAGGGACGGCCGGCGGCAGAAAGCGCCTGACCCATGCCGGCGTTGAGCGCACGCGTGTCGTCGCGGGGGCCGGCAAAGTCGATAGCCGTGCGGTAGGTCTCCACGGCATCCGCCGGACGGCCGAGCTTAATGAAGCAACGACCGAGCTCGCCGAGTGCGGCGGCAGGAGCCGGATTGGCGCCGTCGATGGCAGCCTGACGGAAGGCGGTACCCGCGTTGGCATAGTCGCCCGACTGGAACAGCGCGTTACCCAGGCCCAGATAGGCCTTGAACGGCGTGGCATAGGAAGCATCCTGCGTAGCAGCAGAGAACGCCTGGGCGGCCGTCGTGTAGTCGCCCA
>CAJMPF010000160.1 GCA_905215195.1 uncultured bacterium
AGATGGGCATGAACCATTTCCACGAGATTGAGCGCATGTCTCAGTCCGCCAATCCCAACCTTGCCATTGTGACCAAGATCGGCACCTCCCATATCGGTATTCTGGGCAGTCGCGAGAATATCGCTCGTGCCAAATCCGAGATTGTTGGCGGCATGTGCGCCGCCGGAGACCTTCTCCCGTTGCTGGTTTTGGGTGGTGAGGACGACTTTACCCCGTTCATCCGCGACACCTTTGCCGCGCCTGCGGGCGTCGACGTGATGCTTGCGGGCGTCTCGGACGACGATGAGGTCCGTGCGTGCGACATTCGCATTGATGACGAGGGACGCCCGGTCTTTACGCTCGATTTTGGCTTGGGCGAGACTATCGATACACTGCTTGCCATTCCCGGCGCGCAGTCCGTTCCCAATGCCGTCAAGGCCGCCGCGGTCGCCTATCGTCTGGGCGTGACGCCCGAGCAGATCGATGCTGCCTTTAGGGGTCTTACGATCACCGGCCACCGCCAGGAGATCAAGCGCGCCAAGAGCGGAGCGCGCATCATCGACGACTCCTATAACGCCAGTGCCGAGTCTATGGCTGCCGGCCTCGATTTGCTGTGCTCGCTTTCATGTGACGGTTCGCGCATGGCGATCCTGGGCGAGATGGGCGAGATGGGCGACGAGGCTCCCCGCATGCATGAGCTCGTGGGCGCCTATGCCGCCGCCAAGAAGCTCGACATGCTCGCGTGCGTCGGCGGCGAGCTGGCTCAGCTCATGGCCGATGCCGCACGTATGATGGGTATGGATGAGGACCGCATCCAGGTGTTCTCCGATTATCAGCAGGTGCTCGACCGCATGGGCGGCGCGCTTGAAAATCATGATGTTGTACTGGTCAAGGGTTCCCGTTTTGTTGAGCTCGACCGCTTTGTGGAAGGTGTGTGCTAGCCCATGTTCGGCAATCCCTCGTATCCTACGTATCAGGCCTTTTTGGGACTTGGCATCGCTGCCGCCATTGCGTTGCTGCTTATGCCGTGGTGGATCAAGCTGCTGAAGGTCGAGGGTATCGGCCAGCAGGTCCGAGCCGACGGCCCCAAGCGTCATTTGATTAAACAGGGTACGCCGACCATGGGCGGTGTCATCATCCTTGTCGCGATCTCGCTGACCTGCCTGCTGATGGGCAAGCTCACTACCGAGCTCGTGCTCGTGCTGCTTGCCACGCTGGCCACCGGCGTTCTGGGTCTCATCGACGACCTGACCTCCGTCACGCATGGTCGCTCGCTCGGCCTGACGCCTCACGCCAAGATGATCGGTCTGACCATTATCTGCGTCACTTTTACCGTGCTCGCCGTCAATTGGTGCGGCGTCGCCCCCGAGATTCGTTTTCCCGGCGGCCTGACGATTGACCTCGGTGTTCTTTCGACCACCATCTGCGGCCTTTCGTTCCCGTGGCTCTACATTGTATTTTGCTGGCTGATGATCGCCGGTCTTTCCAATGCCGTGAACCTGACCGATGGTCTGGACGGCCTTGCCGGCGGCACTTCCATGATTGCCATGCTCGCCATGGCCGCCATGGCGTTTTTGCACGGTGACGTGAACCTGTCCATCTTCTGCACGGCGTGCGCCGGTGCCTGCCTGGGCTTTTTGTGGTTCAATTGCTACCCGGCGAGCATCTTTATGGGCGATACCGGCTCGCTTGCCCTGGGTGCCGCTTTTGCCTGCACCTCCATCATGACCAACACCGAAGTCGTTTCCCTCATCATCGGCGGTCTGTTTATCGTCGAGACGCTGTCGGTCATGATCCAGGTTGTCTATTTCCACTTTACGCACAAGCGCGTCTTCCTTATGGCGCCCATTCATCATCATTTCGAAAAGAAGGGCTGGGCCGAGACCAAGGTCGTCATCCGTTTTTGGATTATCGCTGCGGCCTTTGGTGCCGTTGGCCTTGCCCTGTTCTTCCAGTTGGGATAGTGGTCTTTCATGCCTCTTGCTGATGTCTTTAGCCTGCTTGTTTTGGGGCAGGGTAAATCCGGTCTCGATGTCGCCCGTTGGGCGTTGGCTCACCCCGAGCGCGTGAGCGCCACGACCGTGTATGGCGGCGGTACCTCCGAGCCCAATGACGCCACGCGTGCGCTCGAGGCGCAGGGCGCGTCGTTTGTCTACGGCACCGAGCAGGTCGAGGGTGCCTATGACGTGTGCGTGACATGCCCGGGTATCTCGGAGTTCTCGGCCTTCTTTAAGGCTGGGCGTGAGCATGCCGCTCAGATTATGGGCGAGCCCGAGTTTGCCTATCGTCTGTCTCCCCAAAATTGGATTGCCATTACGGGCACCAACGGCAAGACGACAACCACGTCACTGACCGATTACCTGCTTAAGGCAGCGGGCGAGGCGAGCGTTGCTGTCGGCAACATGGGCGAGCCTCCGGTGAACGAGATCGATGGCCGTGCGCATAACGAGTGGTTTGTGGCGGAGCTTTCGAGCTATCAGATCGCAACGACCCAGGAGCTTCACCCCCGTGTGGCGGTGCTGCTCAACATTACCCCCGACCATCTGGGCTGGCATAAGAGCCATAAGAACTATGCGCTCGCCAAGATTAAGCTCTTCGAGAATATGGTCGACGATGACCTGGTGATTGTTGACGTCGAGGATGCCGGTATCCACGAGTTCGATGAGTACATCTATGTTCCGGGCCGTCGCATCTGCAAGGTTGCTTTTGACGAGCCTGCGGGCGAGGACGCCGCATTTGTGCGCGATGGCAAGATGGTCGTTCGCCTGAAGGGCGTCGAGACCCAGCTTGTCGCCACGTCTGAGCTCAAGATCTCGGGCCATCACAATGTCATCAATGCCCTATGTGCCGCCACGGCTGCTCTGGCCGTCGGTGCCGATCCCGAGGGCATTTGCCGCGGTTTGGCATCGTTCCAGCCACTCGAACACCGCGTTGAACCCTGCGGCGAGATCGATGGCGTGCGCTACGTCAACGATTCCAAGGCAACGAACACCGATGCGGTCGAAAAGGCCCTGACGGCGTTTCCCGATGACGATGTGATCTTGCTGCTCGGCGGTCACGATAAGGGTACGCCGCTTGCGGACTTTGCCCGCGTCGTTATGGACAACGTGCGCTCGGTCGTTTGCTTTGGCGATGCGCGCGAGCGCTTTACCGCCGCTATGGACGAGGCCGATGTCGATGGTGACGTGGATATCGCCCAGGCCGATGATCTGCGCGATGCCGTGGACGTTGCCCGTTCGCTCTCGAGCCGCGGCGATGTGATCTTACTGTCGCCCGCCTGCTCTTCGTTCGATGAGTTCTCGGGCTACGAGGAGCGCGGCCGCGTGTTTAAGGACTACGTGGCCCAGCTTGCCGCGGCAGCGAAATCGCAAACGGAATAGGGGTTGCCGGTGAGAGAGGAGAGCCCCCGAAGTGATATGAGGAGGCCCGACTCGGACCGTGCTTCCTCGCTGCGTAGCACGCCGCGTTCCGGACGCGGCGGGCAGACGTTCGGTGAGCGCTATATTGCCGGCGTCCCCGCCCGCATCATGCGCCCCCGTTTGATATTTATGGCTTGCCTGTTTAGCTTGGTTTGCTTCGGCTTGCTGATGGTGTACTCGGCATCTTCGGTCGAGGCGCTGCACGAGAATGGTACGGCGACGTTTTTCCTGTTTCGACAGGCCGCGTTTGCTGGAGTTGGCGTGCTGGCCATGGTTGCCATCGTGCGCGTCTTGCCGGACAGTTGGTTTGGGGAAGACGTGCTCAGGATCTTTCTCATGGGCATGATAGGGCTACTGGTTCTGGTGTTCTTTATGGGTAGCGGCAGTCGTGGCGCCACGCGTTGGCTCAACATCGCCGGTATTCAGTTCCAGCCGTCTGAGTTTTTAAAGCCGTTCGCCATCGCGTATTCGGCCATCATGCTCGACCGCATCTTTTCGCCCGGCGGCAACATCAACGAGTTTCTTCGCAAGATGGGTGTCTACCTGGGCATTTCGCTCTTTCTGATTTTTGTTCAGCCCGATTTTGGCACCGTTCTGATCATCTTGCTGACCCTCATGTGCATGGCGTTGTTTGCGGGATTGGACCCCAAATATATCGTTTGGACGGTCGTTGCCGGCATCGCCGTCATTGCGATCGCCCTTATCGCCGAGCCGTATCGTATGACGCGTGTCGAGGTTGCTTGGAATCCTTGGGCAGACGAATATGGTGATGGCTATCAGGCCACGCTTGCCATTATGGCGTTTGCCTCGGGCGGCCTGTTCGGTCGCGGTATCGGTAACTCCACCATGAAGTACTCGTATTTGCCCGAGGCGCATAACGACTACATCTTGGCTATTATCGGCGAGGAAGTTGGCTTTATCGGGACTGTGCTGTTCTTCTTGGTGTTTGCGATGCTGATCTACTCGGCGTTTCGCATTGCCGAGCAGGCGACCGACCGTCGCGGAGCACTTATGGCATCGGGTTCCGCGGTCATCCTTGCGGTGCAGTTTTTGATCAACGCGCTGGGTATTCTCAACGTGTTTCCTATGACGGGTAAGCCGCTGCCGTTTATCAGCTATGGCGGCTCGTCGATTATCGTGTCGCTTATGCTCGCCGGTCTGATCCTGCGCGTTTCGTATGAGAGCGCCCGTCGCGATGAGTACGACCGTCGTCGCGAGAGCTTTGCCGTTATGGATGAGAGTACCGCCGGCGTGCCCCACGTGCGCGGCGAGCGATCTTCGCGTAACGGCTTTACCGTTCTGGATGGCTCTGCGACCGAGCCGGCAGCCCGTCCGCGTCAGCGAACGGCGCCGCAAGGTCGTCCGCAGCGTCCTACTCATCGCA
>CAJMPF010000161.1 GCA_905215195.1 uncultured bacterium
GGGAGCCGGTACGGGAGCGGGTGCCGGAGCCGGCTGCGGGGCGGCCTGCTACTGTGCCTGGCCGGCGGCGAACAGCTGGCTGGCGTTCATGCCGCCCATGCCCCCTGCCATGCCCATGCCCATAAAGCCGGCCATTGCGCCGTTGGGGTTAGCGGCCGCCGCGCGCATCGCGTCGCTCTGGGCGCTGGCGATGTTGGCTGCTGCCATGGTGGGATCGCGCATGACCGCGGCTTTCTGCAGGTCCTTGATCATCTGCTCGTCTTCTTGCGAGGCGGCGATGGAGTTGACGCCAAAGCTCACGATCTCGACGCCGCGCAGGTCACGCCAGTCGGCAGAGAGGATCTCGTTGAGCGCGCGGGCGAGCTCGGTGGTGTGGCCGGGGATGGCGCTGTAGCGGATGCCCATCTCCGAGATCTTGGCAAAGGCGGGCTGCAGGGCGGTGAGCAGCTCGGACTTAAGCTGGCTGTCGATCTTGTCGCGCGTGTAGCTATCGGTCACGTTGCCGCATACGTTGGTGTAGAACAGCAGCGGGTTGGTGATGCGGTACGAATACTCGCCGTTGCAGCGCACGGAGATGTCGACGTCCAGGCCAATGTTGTTATCGACCACGCGGAAGGGCACGGGCGAGGCGGTGCCGTACTTGTTGCCGATGATTTCCTTGGTGTTGATGAAGTAGACGCGTTGGTCCTTGCCCGCGTCGCCGCCAAAGGTAAAGCGGCTGCCGATATTGGCGAAGGTCTCCTTGATGGAATCGCCCAGGTTGCCGCTAAAGACGCTCGGTTCGCTGCCGGTATCGAAGACGAACTCACCGGGCTCCAGCGCGACTTCGATGATCTTGCCGTTTTGCACCACGAGCATGCCCTGTCCGTCGTTGACGGCGATGACGGAGCCGTTGGAGATGACGTTGTCCTCGCCGCGCGTGTTGGAGCTGCGGCCACCGGTACGTTTGCTGCCCTTGCAGGCCAAGACGTCGGCAGGCATCGATTCGCAGTAGATAAATTCCTTCCACTGGTCGGCCATGACGCCGCCGGCAGCTCCCAATCCAGCTTTCAAGAGTCCCATGGTGATCTTCCTTTCTCGTCAAAGGCCGGGTGGTATTGGTTGGATTGCTTAGTCGTCCTTGTCGTCTTTCATGACAACGGTGGTCTCGGTGTGGCTGAAGGTGTCGTGCTTCTCGGTCAAGTCGAGCTCGCCACAATACTCATCGGCATGGGTTGCTTCGTTGGCCGTTTTGAGCTGGCCTACCAGTAGCACGTCTGCGATGATCACGATGATCAGCGGCGCGATGACGTTGATGAGGATGCCCTCGATATCAAAGGTGAGGTAATCCGGATCGAAGGCGTATTCCCCCATAAAGAGAATCTGGGAGAGGATAAATCCGATCACGAAGAACAGCACCGAGGCGATGGCGAGCTTGGACTTGGAGCAGGGGAGCTCGCCGACCAAGCGGCCGGTCTGGCCGTTCATGGCAAACAGGTAGCTCTTGCCGTTCCACGAGGTGGAGAGCATCCAGACGGGGAACAGGGCGTAGTCGCTGTCTTCCCAGGTGTAGTCGAGCTGCTTGCTTTCGACCGTGGCATCGTCGTATTCGTCGACGACGGTCTCGCGCAGGGCCGAGATCGTGCTTTCTTCCATACGGCGCTCGGCGCGCGCCTTGCAGGTCTCGCAGTCCTCGTCGTAACGGTTGGCGATGTAGCCGGGCATATAGGCGACCGAGAACGGACGCAGCGCGTCGTAGTCAAACGGCTCGATGGCATCCATGTGGCCGTCGGGCATCTTGGATGATCCGTCGACGGGTACGCGCTTAAACGAGATATTGCCCTTGCGATAGGCATCGTAGTGGTCGGTGGTCGTGACGGTGCGGTCGGATTCCTCGGTCACGGTCTCGTTGGTCGCGTCAAAGTACACTTCGCCGTCAACGCGGGCGCCGTAGAGCCAAAACGGTACGTAGACACCTTGGACCTCGTCGATGTGGTTGCCGGTGACAAAGCTCTTGGGCAGCAAGATCTTGCCCTTGTAGTGTTCCTTGAGTGCGGCCGTGACGTCGTCGCGCCCGAGCTTAAACGGAATCACCAGGTCGGGTGAGAAGTCGCCCGAGAGCTGGCCGGGCGCCGCGGCGGAGTTGCCGCAGTACGGGCAGGTGGTGACGGCGACGGTGCCGTCGGACACGAGCTCGGCGCCGCACGACGAGCAGATGTAGCCGGCGTTTTGGGCGAGCTCCTGCACCGCGTCGTCGGCGACGGGCTTTGGCGTTGCGGCTGCGGCATCGGCTTTGGCGTCTGCCTTGTCCTGGCGCTCGCGATAGAGGGCCTCGACTTCTTCGACTTCAAAACGCGAATCGCAGTAGTCGCAGACGAGCTTTTGCTCGGCGCTTGCAAAATGCAAGGGGCCACCGCAGGCAGGGCACTGATAGTTAACGCTCTCGAAGGCCATGATCGGTCCTTTCCGTGCCGGGGGCTATGCGCCGATGGCGCCGCCGCAGTATTCGCAGCGCCCACTGGCATCGGGAATGGTGGTGGCTCCGCAGAAGGGGCAGGTGACCGCGGTCTTGGGGGCCTTGGCGGCCACGACGCTGTCGCGCGTTTCCTGACGCAGCTGCACCAGCGCGTCGCGGACCTCGGTTGCCTGGCGCTTGGCCTCGCGATATTCGATGGAGCCGCGCTGATCGATGGTGGAGTCGTTCACGCGCAGGTTGATCTCGGTGAAGTACGGCGTGTTGACGTGGATGGTCAGATTAAAGTCGTAATCTAGGTCGTAGCGCGGCGGGTTGTAGCTCTCGCGCTCGCCGTCCTTGGTCTCGCGATAGATCTCGGTGCGATGCTCGTCGATATCCATATCGCAGCCGAGTACCTGCGAGAACTCGATGATGTCGGGATTGGCGTCGCGCCAGCGGCTCTGCGAAGTGATGATCAGCAGGCCCGCGTCCTCATCGAGCATAATATTGGTGCGCCCGGCAGAAAGCGTGCGCGTGGGGTTGAACGAAGACAGGCGCTCGGCGTTGGCCTCGCGGTAGGCGAGTTGCTCACGGATATCGTCCGCGGTGCTGGAGCGATAGCCGTGAAAGAAGGGGGAGAGCTTGCCGGCGCACTCTTTGCACAGGTAGCCTTCATTGATTTTTGTCTTACCTAGAAGTCCCAGCTCGGTACCGCAAATCGCGCACTCTTTCTTCTCGAACATCTTGTCAAAGAAGCCCATGGCTGCCTCCCATCAACTGGTAGCGTGTGTCACTTTTGATGATGGGGGAGTGCGCGATCCTTCGCGATACCCAGACGGCTCAAGGAGTCTCCACAACTGGGACACATGGCCCATTTTTCATCCGACACATAGGGACACTCCTTGCTGCGGGTAGTCATTGGGCACTCATTGGGGACGTACTTAAATGAGTGGCAGTTGGAGACACTCCTTGCCGAGCTAGAGGCCGCGCGTGTCCCTTCTGGTCCATGAGGCTCAAAACCGCGGTGTGACGTGAACGGCTGGGGTCAAATTTGCAGCATTTCAAGCCTGGCTTCGATATTGAGACTGGTTCTTTATTAAAATAGATTTCCAGACAATTGAGCAGCTGGGGGTTAACCATGAGGGACATGGGAGACACAACCGCATATCTGCGTCAGGGCATTCGGGGGATTATATGCCTGGCGCTGTTCTTCTTCACGTTTTTGCCGTGCGAGTATCTTTTTGATGTGCGCATGGCCGAGTTCGTGTCTCCGAACGAGGTCGTTATTTATGAGAGCCTTGTTATCGGCGCGAGCGTGATTGGCTTTTTTGTGCGTCCTATTCTGTACTATCGCCGTCCCCATGCCATTGACGCGACGAGCGACATCACGGGCGTTTTGCTGGTGGCGGCATTGCTACTGTTGATTATGGCGGTTCAGGTTGAGGTGGTAATCGCCGGCGGTTTGGTAGCGTGCTGCGCGCTGGGCTACTGCGGATCGACTGCCCACGCAAACTTTGCGCGGCGCTTTGCGCGGACGCCCTGCTTGGCGCGCTCCGCCGCACTTTCCTACGCCATGGGCGTTCTGATGCAGGTTCTCAACCACATGGTGATGCCTGTCGGCATTCCTCAGCAGGCTGTTCTGGTCGTCTGTGCGATCGCGCAGGTGGCGTTGCTCCACGGCGCCCGACGCGCCAAGCTGCGCGACGAATCGGATCCCAGCTTTGAACCCAGTGTTGCCGGGCTTTCGGTAGATGCTTTGGAATATGGTGCCAAGTGGCAAGACGATCCCGAGGCAAAGGCGGCATTCCGCTGCGCCGTGGTCCGCCTGACCATAGCGACAGCGTATCTTTCCGGCGTATTCGCCGCTCTCAACGCGGGCCTCACAACCCTGCATGCTACCGGAGCCGTCGATTTGGGTGACTGGCCGCGCCTGCTGCTTGTCGTGAGCTCGTTGGCTGCCGGCGTCCTATTTGACCTGCACGGCCGCTCGTATATGAATATCGGCATGACATGTGCCGCCATACTGTCCACGTTTTCGTTCTTTGTGCTCATCGTCGAGGGCAATGGCGGCAACGAGCTTGCTGCCACGATCATCTTTTATCTGGGCTCGGGCTTTTTCGTGGTGTTCTTTACTACAAAATATGCCGCCGTCTCGCTCTATGCGCGCTGGTCATATTTTTGGCCGTGCATGGGTCGCGTCGTCAACAACGTGTGCTCGATGTTCGTGACGGCGCCGGCAGTGGCGATTATCTCGAGTCAAAATGTGCTGGCTGCGGTCGGTGCGGCGCTCGTGATGTTTGTGGGCATTGCGATTACGCTG
>CAJMPF010000162.1 GCA_905215195.1 uncultured bacterium
TCACCTTGGTGGGATCGATGGCGCCGTAGCCGAGCTGGACAGCCTTGTAGCCGTCAGATTCCTCGGTCTTCACAGCGGTCACCACGTTGGTGGACACGTCGACAAGAGTGACGGGCACGAAGAAGCCGTTCTCGTCCCACACCTGGGACATGCCGAGCTTCTTGCCCAGCAGAGCCTTGCGATTAGACATAATGCTTCCTCCTCCCTTACAGCTTGATTTCGATGTTGACGTCCGCAGGCAGATCGATGTGCATCAGGGAGTCCACGGCCTTGGGGGTCGGGTCCACGATGTCGATGAGGCGCTTGTGGGTGCGCATCTCGAACTGCTCACGGGAGTCCTTGTTCACGTGCGGCGAGCGGATAACCGTGTACAGGTTGCGCTCGGTGGGCAGGGGGACAGGACCGGAAACGCGAGCGCCGGTCTTCTGAGCGGTCTCGACGATGAGCTTCGCGGACTGATCGACGACCTCGTGATCATAGCCCTTGAGGCGAATGCGGATCTTCTGGGTAGCCAACTTAAACCTCCAAAGAGTGCGAGAGATGTTCTCGCGGATTACGTAACAGGGAGCTCGAACTTAGGCGTTCTTGCTCATGACCTCGTCCACGATGGACTTGGGCGCGGGCTCATAAGAGTCGAACTGCATCGTGTAGGATGCACGGCCCTGGGTCTGGGAGCGAAGGTCGGTAGCGTAACCGAACATCTCGCCCAGCGGCACCTTGGCACGGATGAGCTTGCTGTTCTTGCGATCCTCCATGCCCTCGATCTTGCCGCGGCGACCGGAGAGGTTGCCCATAACGTCGCCCATGTACTGCTCGGGGGTCTCAACCTCGACAGCCATGATCGGCTCGAGCAGCTGCGGATCGGACTTCTTGAGGGCGTCCTTGATAGCCATGGAACCGGCGATCTTGAAGGCGGCCTCGGAGGAGTCGACCTCGTGGTAAGAACCGTCGAACAGGGTGACCTTAACGTCGAGGACCGGGAAGCCGGCGATAACACCGGTGTTCAGGGCCTCCTGGATGCCCTTGTCGATGGACGGGATGTACTCTTTGGGCACGACGCCGCCGACGATAGCGTTGACGAACTCGTAGCCGAAGCCCTCCTCCATCTTCTCGAGCTTGATGACGGCATGGCCGTACTGACCGCGACCGCCGGACTGACGGACGAACTTGCCCTCAGCCTTCTCGACGTCGTGACCAGCGGTCTCGCGGTAGGCAACCTGGGGCTTACCAACGTTAGCGTCAACCTTGAACTCGCGGAGCAGACGGTCGACGATGATCTCGAGGTGCAGCTCGCCCATGCCGGCGATGATGGTCTGGCCGGTCTCGTGGTTGGTGGACACCTGGAAGGTCGGGTCCTCCTCGGCGAGCTTGGTCAGAGCCAGGGACATCTTGTCCTGCTCGGCCTTGGTCTTGGGCTCGATGGCAACGTCGATAACGGGCTTAGCGAACTCGATCTTCTCGAGGACGATCTCCTTGCCCTCGGCGCACAGGGTGTCACCGGTGGTGGAGTTCTTGAAGCCGACGCAAGCGACGATGTCGCCGGCGGCAGCGTCGTCACGGTCAATACGCTCGGCGGCGTTCATCTCGAGGACGCGGCCGAGGCGCTCGCGCTGACCGTTGGAAGCGTTGACCACGTAGGAGCCGGACTCGGCGCGGCCGGAGTAAACGCGGACATAGGTGAGCTTACCGACGAACGGGTCGGTCATGATCTTGAAGACCAGGCCGGAGAAGGGCTCGTCGAAGGAAGGATGACGCTGAATCTCCTCGCCGGTGTCCGGATCGGTACCGGTGACGGCCTCGACGTCGAGCGGGCTGGGCAGGTAGTCGACGACAGCGTCGAGCAGCTCCTGAACGCCCTTGTTCTTGTAGGCGGAACCCACGAAGACGAGGTTGAGCTCGTTGGCCAGAACGCCCTTGCGCAGAGCAGCCTTGAGCTCCTCGACGGTGAAGTCCTCCTCCATGAGGATCTTCTCCATGAGCTCGTCGTCAAAGCTGGCAGCAGCGTCAAGGAGCTCCTCGCGCTTGGTGGCAGCGATGTCGGCAAACTCAGCCGGGATCTCGTCCATCGGCTCGGGGTAGGTCATACCCTTCTCGTCGGCCTTGAAGTCCCATGCAGTCATGGTGACCAGGTCGATGACGCCCCAGAAGTTGTCCTCGGCGCCCATCGGGACCTGAGCGGCCACGGCGTTAGCATCGAGACGATCCTTCATGGTCTCGATAGCGTTGAAGAAGTCAGCGCCCACGCGGTCATACTTGTTGATGAAGGCGATACGGGGGACGTTGAAGGTAGAAGCCTGACGCCAAACGGTCTCAGACTGGGGCTGAACGCCGGCAACGGCGTCGAAGACGGCGACAGCGCCATCGAGGACGCGCAGGCAGCGCTCGACCTCGGCGGTGAAGTCAACGTGGCCCGGGGTGTCGATGATCTGGATGCGGTAGTCCTTACCGTCCTTGTTCCAGAAGCACGTGGTAGCAGCGGAGGTAATGGTTACGCCGCGCTCCTGCTCCTGAACCATCCAGTCCATGGTGGCAGCGCCCTCATGGACCTCACCGATCTTGTGGGTCTTACCGGTGTAGTAAAGAATACGCTCGGTCGTGGTGGTCTTACCGGCATCGATGTGGGCCATGATGCCGATGTTACGGGTATCGGAAAGCTTGTACTTAGGCTTAGCCATGTTAGTTCCTTACCTTAACTTACCAACGATAGTGAGAGAACGCGCGGTTGGCCTCGGCCATCTTGAAGACGTCCTCACGCTTCTTAACGGAAGCGCCCAGGCCGTTGGAAGCGTCGAGGATCTCGTTGGCGAGACGCTCGGCCATGGTCTTCTCCTTGCGAGCGCGGGAGAAGTTGACGATCCAGCGGATACCCAGAGCGGTGGAACGACGGGAGTTGACCTCCATCGGGACCTGATAGGTAGCGCCACCGACACGCTTGGGCTTAACCTCGAGCGTGGGCTTGACGTTGTCCATAGCCTTCTTGAAGGTAGCGAGAGCGTCGCCACCCTCGGACTTCTCGGCAACGATCTCGAAAGCGGTGTAAACGATGCGCTCAGCGGTGGCCTTCTTGCCGTCAAGAAGGACCTTGTTGATGAGCTGAGTCACCAGGCGGTTGTTGTAAACGGCGTCAGGCTGAACCTCACGACGATTAGCTGCTGCACGACGCGGCATGTGAAATCTCCTTAAGTGTCTACCGTGCGGCGCTTAGGCGGCACACGGCGAAAGTATCAAAACGTTATCTGGCTTATTTAGCCTTGGGGCGCTTAGCACCGTACTTGGAACGGGCCTGCATACGGTTCTGGACCGGAGCAGCGTCGTAGGCGCCACGGATGACGTGATAACGGACACCAGGGAGGTCACGGACACGACCGCCGCGGACGAGCACGATGGAGTGCTCCTGCAGGTTGTGGCCCTCACCCGGGATGTAAGCAGTAACTTCGATGCCGTTGACGAGGCGAACACGGGCAACCTTACGAAGAGCCGAGTTCGGCTTCTTGGGGCTCGTGGTAAAGACGCGGGTGCACACGCCGCGCTTCTGGGAGTTGTGCTGCAGAGCAGCGTTCTTGGACTTCTTGGGCACGGAACGACGGCCCTGGCGAACCAGCTGGTTAATAGTAGGCAAAGCGTACTCCTTCTCGAATGATTCCAGCTTTCTGTAAAGTGCAACGGCTTGAATCGAGGGGTCAGCATCCCCCTACGAAACACGCAGTTCGATAGAATACGTGGCGTTAGCTGTGTCGTCAACAGACCACGCCGCCGGGCGTATCCTAAAATACCCACATTTCCGCAAAGCCTACACAAAAGGAATCCCCTTCTGTGCGCATGGGCGGATTCCCGGGCCGGGCGGCACAGGGGTTAAGTTTGTCGCGAGTTCCGCACGAGCCGGAGGCCACTTAATGTGGCCTCCGTGCGAGCCAGGACTGTAGAGCAGGCGACCAAATACCAAAGTCCTCGGAACGACGGGATAGAACAGGAGCACCCATGGCAGGCAAGCCGCAAACACTAGCTACGACCTCGGCATTCGAGATCTTGGGCCCCGTCATGGTCGGCCCCAGCTCATCGCACACCGCCGGCGCCCTGCGCTGCGCCCAAGTTGCCGCCAGCCTGCTGGAAGGCCGCATCACCAAAGTCACCTTTGGCCTGTGGAACTCCTTCGCCCACACCTACCGCGGCCACGGCACCGATCGTGCGCTCGTCGCGGGCATCCTGGGCCTCGACACCGATGACGAGAACATCAAACAAGCCTTCGACCTCGCGCGCGAGCAGGGCCTCGAATATCACTTTGACATCAAGGGCGACGACGCCTCCATCCACCCCAATACCGTCGACATCGACATGGTCGACGACACGGGCGCCACGGCACAGGTCCGCGGCGAGAGCCTGGGCGGTGGCAAGATGCGCATCAGCCGCATTAACGGCGTCGGCGTCGACATCTCGGGCATGTATTCCACGCTCTTCGTGGCGCACAAGGACGTCCCCGGTGTACTCGCCGCGCTCACCAACCTGCTCGCCTACGCCCACGTAAACATCGCCTTCTGCCGCACCTACCGCACCGAAGTGGGCGGCCAGGCCTACTCTGTCTTTGAGACCGACGGCGCGCCCGACGACACCGTCGTCCCCATGCTGCGCAAGCTCGACAATGTCGATTACGCAACGTTTATCGAGCTCCCCGGTT
>CAJMPF010000163.1 GCA_905215195.1 uncultured bacterium
GTCGTACATGGGGACGGTGCCCACCATGAGCGGCGTCTCGTCGATGAGCTGCTGGCGGAACTGGCGCGTCTTGCCCGAGTTGGAGAGGTCCATGATGGCGTCGGCGCCAAAGTCCTCGGCGATCTTGACCTTCTTCCATTCCTCGGCGGCATCGGCCTTGTCGCCCGAGATGCCCAGGTTCACGTTGACCTTGGTGGACAGGCCCTCACCGACGCCAAAGGCGCGCATGCCCTTTTTGATGTGCACGATGTTGGCGGGAATGGCGATGCGGCCGTCGGCCACGCGCTCGCGGATGTACTCGGGGTCGCGATGCTCGCGCTCGGCGACTTCCTTCATCTGCGGCGTGATCTGCCCGGCGCGGGCGAAGTCGATTTGCGTGACGAGCTTGGGCTCGGTCTGTGTGCTCATTGGCACGGCTCCCTTCGTTGGCATTACCCATATCAGGTTTGCGGGTCAGGGCGGGCGCGCCCAGTCTCAGCCTGCCGTCTTGTCCTGCAAGCTCCCCGTTTATGTAATGGGCTCAAGTATAGCTCGAATGGGTACGATTGGCCTAACGAGCGTGCCTGCGGGGAGGCGTACATGGAAGACAAGCATCTATATCGAGAGACGCAATGGGATGTATCGGCCGAGGAAAGCCGTGCGCACCATGGGTTGGTCGCGATTGGTTTTGCGGTGCTTGCCGTGCTGGTGATTGCCTTTTGTATTTGGACGTTCGGCGGTCGTGGCGGCGCCGCCTGGGAGTTTGAAGCCGACGAGGGCCTGCCGATTATGACCATGAAAGTTTCTGGTGGCAACACGGTTGCCGCACCCGGCGACTATTGGTATCCGTGCGACGAGTTTGTGCAGCTGCAGCTGAGCGGCGGGTCTATTCCGGGCGAAGAAATCGAACGCGTGACGTTTGATGCGGCAATCAAAACACTCACGGTGAAGCTCAAAGATCAAGGGGGCGTGCCCACGACCATGGATATCGCTCTGACGGAGTGGCGTCTGGAACCTCCGTCGGGCGTTACGGTATCCGACGTAGAGCACGTTAAGATTACCTACCAAGATGGCTCGACGAGCGAGATTGCAAAGGCCGATGGCTTGGCGGAGTAATGGGGTGTTTGGAAACGGCGGGCCTATTGTGCCTGCGCGTTCATGAAAACCAGGGTGTTTTTGTCTGAAAGCTCGGGGATGTGCCGATAGCCGATATTGAATGCGGTGAGTTCGCTTGCATCCTCGAGCTTGTTTTCTGCCATCCACCGCACCATGGAGCCGCGCGCCTTTTTGCTGGCGGTCGACCGTTGGATGGGCTTCCCGTTGCGGATACCCTCTCCAAAGAGGCATGTGACGGCCGTGGCGTCGCCCGCGAGGTGGGGCAGAACGGCTTTGGCATACTCTACGCTGGCGAGGTTGACGATCGTGGTGTTTGAGCCTGCCGGGGCGATAGCCCGCGCGAGCTTGTCGCTCCAAAACGCGTAGAGGTCTCGGGCATCGTCAACGGCGAGCTTCGCGCCCATCTCCAGTCGATACGGTTCGACGGCATGAAAGGGACGAACGCACCCGTAGAGGCCGGAGAGGATCCACAGATGGTCTTGCAGCCATGCGAGCTGCGCGGAATCCATCACCTCGGGTGCCATGCTCTGGTATTGAATGCCGTGATAGGACATGACGGCAGGGGAGAGGTGGCGAGCGAGTGCGGGATTGTCGAGATCGCCGCTTTTCAGGATGGGCCCGAACTCATGCAGGGTGTTGAGGCAAGGCCCCAGCAGTTTGTCACTCACGTTCCACAGCGCCTGCAGGCCGCCGCTGCCTTCATTCCGCTCGATATCTAGCAGTGCGCGGTGGAGGCGAGCCGTCTCGCGCACAAAGGTTGGGATGCCCAGGACTTCAAAAGCATCTTGGGCCGCGCGCATCTGCTTGGCGGGCGAAATGATGACCTGCAGCATGAACTCTCCTCTGCCAAAAAAGAAAATGCGGTGGAATACGGTCTGTTTTGGCCGTTTATGGGCCAGTTTAGTCCGTATTTCACCGCAACTGATGAAGGGTTGGTTAGGCTCGCTCGATGAAGGCCTTGTAGCCGCGGTAGGCCTCGTAGATGTCGGCCTTATTGGCGACCTCCCACAGGGCGTGCATGGACAGGACGGCAACGCCGGAGTCGATGACGTTCATGCCGTACTTGGCCATGATGTAGGCGATGGTGCCGCCGCCACCCGCGTTGACGCGGCCGAGCTCGCAGGTCTGGAAGTCCACGCCTGCCTCGTCCATGATGTCGCGGACGAGGGCCACGTATTCGGCGTCGGCGTCGTTCGAGCCACCCTTGCCGCGGCTGCCCGTGTACTTGTTAAAGCACAGGCCGCGACCCATAAAGGCGGCGTTTTTGGTCTCGAACTTGCCGGCATAGCCCGGGTCGAAGCCGGCGGACACGTCAGAGGAGAGCATACGACTATGGGCGAGTGCGCGGCGCAGGGCCAGCGGGCTATCCTCGCCGGCGAGCGTCATGATCTCGGCGACGGTGTTCTCGAAGAAGCGGCTCGTCATACCGGTGGCACCCACGGAGCCGATCTCCTCCTTGTCGACGATGAGCGTGATGCTCGTGCGCTCGACATTGGCCACATTGATCTGGGCGAGCATGGAGGGGTAAGCGCAGACGCGGTCGTCGTGACCATAGCCCAGAATCATGGAACGGTCGAGGCCCATGTCGCGGGCGGGGCCGGCGGGCACGACCTCGATCTCGGCGGAGAGGAAGTCCTCCTCCTCGACGCCGTACTGCTCCTTGAGGATGTCCAGGAACATCTGCTTGACGGGCTCCTTGGGGGCGTCCTTGTCGTCCTCATCGAACTTGACGGGACGGCCGCCCACGATCACGTCGAGGATCTCGGCGTCGACGGCGTCCTTGGTGGGCTTGGCCATCTGCTCGCTCGAAAGATGGATCAGCAGGTCGGAGATGGTAAAGACCGGGTCGTCGGCCTTGTCGCCGATATTGATGTCGACGGTGGTGCCGTCCTTTTTGCAGATGACGCCTACAAGTGCAAGCGGGGAGGCCACCCAGTGGTAGCTCTTGACGCCGCCGTAGTAGTGCGTGTCGAGATAAGCCATGTCGCCGGCCTCGAAGGCGGGGTTCTGCTTAAGGTCCAGGCGCGGCGAGTCCACGTGGGCGCCCAGGATGTTAAAGCCCTGCTCGAGCGGGGCGGTGCCCAGGTTGACGAGCATAAGGTCCTTGCCGTGGTTGGCGGCGTACACCTTGTCGCCTGCCTTGAGCTCGCGGCCTTCGGCGATTACGGTCTCCAGGTCGACGTATCCCGCCTCCTCGGCCATCTTGATGCCGGCCTTGACGCACAGGCGCTCGGTCTTGTTCTCACTCAAAAACTGCTTATAGCCGCGGCAAAGCTCCTCGAGCTCCTCGATTTGCTGTGGCGTGTACTTTTTCCATGCGCAGGGACGCTCCATGACGCAGGCTCCTTTCGGATCGATCGTGCTGGTTGATGTACCGTGAGCCATCGTATCACGCGCGGGCTCACGGTGGCGGGGGAGCTTGATGTGAGGTGGCCGCGGGGCGGGGAGCGTGTAAACTGGAGTGAGCAAACCGTGCCCAGCTCAAAGCGAGGTATTCAATATGTCTGACAAGCGCCGCACCTTTGCCGTTATCGACGGCAACTCGCTCATGCATCGCGCCTTCCACGCCGTGCCGCCGACCATGAACGCGCCGGACGGTCGCCCCACCAACGCGATTTTTGGCTTTCTGAACATGTTTCTTAAGATGATCGACGCCTTTAACCCCGACGGTGTGGTCGTGGCGTTTGACAAGGGCAAGCCGCGCGTGCGCATGGAGATGCTGCCGCAGTATAAGGCGCAGCGTCCGCCCATGGATCCCGATCTGCACGCGCAGTTTCCGATGATCAAGGAGCTGCTCACGGCGCTCAACGTGCCGATTCTGCAGTCCGAGGGCTGGGAAGGCGATGACATTCTGGGCACTATGGCGCGTCTGGGTGAAGAGGCCGGCTGTGACATGCTGCTGGTGACCGGTGATCGCGATATGTATCAGCTCGTGACCGAGCACGTCAACGTGGTTTCGACCCGCAAGGGCCTGTCCGACGTGGCGATCATGACGCCCGAGAGCGTGGACGATCTGTATCACGGCATCACGCCGGCGCTCGTGCCCGACTTTTATGGTCTGAAGGGCGACACGTCCGATAACATCCCCGGCGTGCCGGGCATCGGCCCCAAAAAGGCGAGCGCGCTCATTGCGCAGTACGGTAGCCTGGACGAGGTCATCGCGCATGCTGACGAGGTCAAGGGCAAGATGGGCGAGAACCTTCGTGCGCACATCGACGACGCGCTGCTGAGCCGCAAGGTTGCGACCATTCGCACCGATGCGCCTGTCGAGCTCGACTTTGACGCGACGTCCTTCCCGGCGTTTTCTGCTGATGAACTGTCCGCGGCACTGGGCGCACTCGGCATTACGGCCATGCAGAACCGTTTCTTGTCACTGATTGGTGGCGAGGGTGGGTCTGCGGCCGCTGTCAGCACGTTTGAGATTCCCCCCGTTATGCGTGCTGCCGCTGGCGATGCTGGTTTTTATGGAGGTCGTGCGCCGCATCGATCCCAAGCACCAGAATTTTGAGCGGTTCGGCAAGGTGTGGAACATTTTTATCACGCTGTTTGTGCTGTTTATGTGCGGCATGACCTGGC
>CAJMPF010000164.1 GCA_905215195.1 uncultured bacterium
GCGAGCGGGGCGAGCGCGAGCAGGCCGGCGGAGACCAGAAGGCTCCTGCGACTGATGGTGATGTCCTTCATATCATTACCCCCAGTATAAAAATGGCTGGAAACACTGCACTGGGACAAAGTGCAAGTGGAACTATAGTAGCGCTGATGTCCATTTTTACAACAGCCTGGCGGGTTTTTTAATACAGAATCGGATGGGCGGTACGGGTAGTCGAATGGGCGGCGGAGGGTCTTATGCGGCGGAGGAGGCGTCGTCCTCCTCGTCGAGGGCGGCGAAGAGCTTCTTGCCGTCGAGGAGACGTGTGGTGACGTTTCTCATGCGGCCAATCTCTACGGTGCGCAGCGTGTCATCGGCACCTCGGGCGTCATAGACCGTTCCCAGCAAATACGAGATGCCATCGCGCTGCCTGATGGCAAAGGGGCGGAGTGTCATCCGTGCTACTTCGGTTTCGCCACGTGCCGTGACGCTCGAAATATCAAAACTCACCGTGGTTCCATGGTCGATGGCCTGCTCGACGAGCTCGCACGTGTCGATGCGCTTGATGGGCGTGCGTGTTGCCTTGGTAGCCTTGCTGCCTGCGCTCGGAACGGGTTCGGGTGTATCGAGGTAGCCGCGAACGTCGGCACTCGCCATGGCAACTAAGTGCTGCGCCATGCTCTTGCGGATAGCGATAGGCGTGGAGCGGTTGCGCATGACCATACCGTGGAGCCGGATGATCTCTTCATCGGTGAGCGGGCGGGTAAGAAGTTTGTAGCCCACGCCGCGTTTGTACTCAATTTCGTATCCGGCATGGCGAAGCGCGGAGATGGCGGTGTAGATGCTGCGCCGCGCCGCCGAGATGGGCATGCGGGCGGGGTCGTCGGGATGGGAGAGGCGCCGGATCAGCTCATCGGAAAGTATGGCCTTGTCTTCGCCGGTGTTTTCGCTCAAGAGCTGCAGGATGCGAACGGCGCGATAGGCTGCCATCGAGGCGGCGCCTCTCGTCGTGGTGTCGTAGGTTTCAACAGCGGCTTCGGTCATCGTGCCCACGTCCTTTCCGTTTTGGGTGGCGACGGTATGGAGCCTAGGACGCGGGGCTTTCCCAGGGGCGCAGGGCGCTCTGGGCGGTCGGTAGTCGTCGGCAAACGGCGGGTTGAGTTTTCAACAGCCCTGCTCAACTGACCAAAAACTTGCCAAAAGCTTGACGGATACTGTTGAAAAAAGCGTCTCTCGACCGATGCCGAGAGACGCTTGTGCGATGAGCGTTGGCGTGTGGCGACGCGAGCTAGCGTCCGACGATTAGAAGTCGGCGTTGCCCACGGTGCGCGGGTGCGGCAGGACGTCGCGGATGTTGCCCACGCCGGTCAGATACATGACCAAGCGCTCGAAGCCCAGACCGTAGCCGGCGTGCTTGCAGGAACCGTAGCGGCGCAGGTCAAGGTAGTACTTGTACTGCTCGGGATTCATGCCCAGGTCCTTGATGCGGGCCTCGAGCAGATCCAGGCGCTCCTCGCGCTGGGAGCCGCCGATAATCTCGCCAATACCGGGAACCAGGCAGTCGGCGGCGGCGACGGTCTTGCCGTCCTCGTTCATGCGCATGTAGAATGCCTTGATCTCAGCCGGGTAGTCGGTCACGAAGGTCGGGCGCTTAAAGTGCTCCTCGGTCAGGAAGCGTTCGTGCTCGGTTTGCAGGTCGATGCCCCAGCTCACGGGGTAGTCGAACTTGTGGCCGTCGGCGACTGCCTGCTCCAGGATCTCGACGGCCTCGGTGTAGGTAACGCGGGCAAAGTCGGAGTTGGCGACATGGTCCAGGCGCTCGAGCAGACCCTTGTCCACAAACTTGTTGAGCATATTGAGCTCGTCGGGGCAGGTGGCCATAACGTCCTTAAGGACGTACTTGAGCATGGCCTCGGCGTTGTCCATGTAGTCGTTAAGGTCGGCAAAGGCCATCTCGGGCTCGATCATCCAAAACTCGGCGGCGTGGCGCGTGGTGTTGGAGTTCTCGGCACGGAAGGTGGGGCCAAAGGTGTACACGTCACCAAAGGCCATGGCAAAGTTCTCGGCATTGAGCTGGCCGGACACGGTGAGGCTTGCATGCTTGCCAAAGAAGTCCTGGCTCCAGTCGACCTCGCCGGACTCGGTGAGGGGCGGATTTTTGGGGTCGAGCGTGGTCACGCGGAACATCTCGCCGGCGCCCTCGCAGTCACTCGTGGTGATGATGGGGGTGTTGACGTAGACAAAGCCCTGCTCCTGGAAGAAGCGGTGGATGGCGGCAGCCGCGACAGAGCGAATGCGGAACACGGCGCGGAACAGGTTGGTGCGCGGGCGCAGGTGCTGCTGGGTGCGCAGGAACTCGACGGTTGCGCGCTTCTTCTGCAGCGGGTAATCCGGGGCGCTGACGCCCTCGACCTCGATGGAGGTGGCAGAAAGCTCGAAAGGCTGGGGCGCATCGGGGGTCAGTTTGACGGTGCCGGTGCAAATGAGTGCGGCCGAGACGTTTTGATGGGCGATCTCGTCGTAGTTGTCGAGTGCCTCGCGGTTCATGACGACCTGCAGGTCGCGGAAGCAGCTGCCGTCGTTGAGCGTAACAAAGCCAAAGTTCTTCATGTCGCGGACGGACTTGACCCAGCCGGCGACGGTGACGGTCTGGCCGCCGAGCGACTCGGCATCGGCATAGAGCTGCGCGATTTTGGTGCGGTTCACGTATCCTCCCATAACGGTTGAATGATAGTTATCCATACAGTTCGATATTCTAGCAGCTCGGCTCATTTGGGCTATACAGATAAAGCATTGGCGGGATGGTTTTTCAAACGAAAAGCGCCCGCGGCCAAATGGTCGCGGGCGCTTGACGAGGTGCCTTTTGGCTGTGTGGCGCGGGGCCTGGCTACTTGGTCTTGGCTACCAGCAGCGGGTCGCCCAGCTTGACGAGCGGGTTGCCGCCGATAAGCGTTCCAGACTCGCCGACATGGTCGATGCTCTTAAGACGATCGAGCTCGGAGACGATGACGGTCACGATGTCCTCGTGACCAGCGGCCTTAATGGCCTCGCGGTCGAAGCTGATGAGCGGCTGGCCTGCCTTGACCACATCGCCCATCTCGACAAAGCGGGCGAAACCCTTGCCGTTCATTTCCACGGTGCCCAGGCCAACATGGATGAACACGCGCAGGCCGTCCTCGGTGATCATGCCGATGGAGTGGTTGGTGACAGTGGTGGCACCGATGCGGCCGTTGGCGGGCGCATAGATGGTGCCGGTAATGGGCTCGATGCCATAGCCCTGGCCAAGCATGCCCGAGGCGATCGTCTCGTCGGGAACCTCGTTCAGGTTGACGAGCACGCCGTTGACGGGGGCATAGATGACGCCTTCGCGGGTAGCGAAGCTTGCTGCGGGCGGAACGGACGCCTCGCCGGTCGAGGTGAAGGTGGACTTAAGCGAATCGAGCAGACCCATAGTTGCCTCCAACTTAAATAGGCGCATATCGCGCGTTTGGTTTGCCGGAAACGTTTCACATGTGTTTCGCGGCTTGGTCAACGCCCCTATTCTACGCTGCTCAACGATACCTCTGAACTGGGATTATGTGATATATCAGTTGAAGGGAAACTTATTGCTGGAGTGTTTCTGCGCCACGGGTTCAAGTGGGGTACGCTTGAAGGCGAAAAACAAGGGCGCATAATTTGCGCGAAGGGAGCACATATGATTGTCGAGAACCATGCCCTGTGGGGCGAGGAGCCGACCGAGGATTATCCGGCGACGTTTACGTATTTGGGTGCCGAGCCGTTGCCCGATAAACCGAATGGCCGCCGCCCCGCGGTGATTATCTGTGGCGGAGGTGCGTTTACGCATATCGCTCCGCATGAGCAGGATCCTGTGGCGTTTGCGTTTTTGGATCACGGTTACCAGGCCTTTGTGCTCAACTATGTCACGAGTGGCACGGGTGACGTAAGTTTTCCGCACCCGCAGGCAGATCTTGCCAAGATGGTCGCCACGGTGCGCGCCAACGCTGACGAGTGGCATGTCGATCCCAAGCGCGTGTGCGTCGTGGGCTTTTCTGCTGGCGGCATGATTTGCGCCTCGCTGGCAACACAGTGGAAGACCGGCCCCTTCGCGGCACTTGCCGGGGCGCGTCCGGACGACATTCGTCCCGATGCCGTGGTGCTGGGCTATCCATTGCTCGACTTTGCCTATGTGCGCGACATGCAGACGCGCGATCCGCGCATTGACTTGCGTGTGCCCAAGACGGGCGGCAAGACGGGGCGCGATTTGCTCAACGACTACCTGTCGATGGTGACGGGCGGCGAGGCAACTGACGAGCATTTGGCCGATATCTGCCCCACCACACATGTTTCGCGTCAGATGCCACCGACCTTTGTGTGGGGCGTGTCCGACGACAAGACGGCGCCGATCGCGCAGGTCTACCCGTTTGCCCAACGCATGGCCGAGGAGGGCGTTGCATGCGAGATGCACGTCTTCGACCAGGGTGGTCACGGCCTTTCGCTCGGCAACGCCAACACCGCGGTCGACAACGAGGACAAGCAGGTGGCAGTCCGTCCCTGGATCCGCCTAGCCTTCCGCTTCCTGGAGCGCCACGGTTTCTAGTTACGCGGTTTTACCAAACGCCGTAACCACTTGACGCTGCAAGCCCGCCAGAGCGGCAATCTGTCGATTGAACATCGGTGTGTGTTCGCGCTATCA
>CAJMPF010000165.1 GCA_905215195.1 uncultured bacterium
GGCTGGTCTGCGGCCTAAAGCCCCAGCCGGCGAGAAGCGCCAACGCGGTAAAGAGCATCATGAGCACGAACACCGCACGCGACGATGCTGCCGCTGCGGCAAAGCCGCCCAGCGTGGGGCCGATGATGATGCTCACGTTGGAGAACATGGTTATGGCGGAGTTGATGTCTTTGAGCTCGACAGGATCGTCGGTGAGATACGCCGGATAGGACATGGCGATGGGCTGGGCGAATCCCATCACAAAGCGCAGGAGTACCGCGCCGGCAAGGCCTGTTCCGGTCGCGCTGCCAAAGGCGATAATCGCCGCGCCGGTTGTCAGCGCGCCGACGATGCTCAGCAAAAAATGGCGGCGCGGGCCCAAAGCGTCGAGCGCCGCGCCACCCGCAAAGGATCCCAAGATCACGAATACGTTCATAAAAAGGACGGCCAGCGATGTCGCCACGACCGAGGCATCGTCTGCATAGGTGAGCGTTCCGATGACGCCGATAAAGTAGCTGGTCTGAAAACCGGTGTAGATGAAAAAGCGCATCGCCACCAGGCGCTTGGCCTGCACGGACAGCGATGATTGAGACTCTGAGAAAAGAGAGGCGAGCATGGAGACTCCTTGTTTCATACGAATGCGGACGGCGGGCATTTGCCACCGTCTGTCAAATCAATCTATCCGCATGAAGCATTAAGGACGCATCAAGCCCCTTCTCTCCGTTTTTCGCCCGTCATGAACTACTTGGTAGATTGTAAGGCATGTCCCACACATGTACTAAAGCAAAAACCACCACAAAGGTGCCTGGCCCCTTTGTGGTGGAAGTGACGTTTTCCCAGATAAAACCTGCCGAAATAAACCTGTCCCCTTTTGGCAGGTTTTAGGCCAGATGGTCTTGAATCAGGTCGCAGATGGCTCGGGCGTCGTTGATGTTGATGGCTCGGGTCGCGAAGCCGGCATCGAATGCCTGGCGTGCCAGAGCCTCGTTGCAGGCAAGGGCCAGCGTGTGACCGTCGACCAGGTCGAGCGAGCTTTTGCCGCGCAGACGGTCGACACCGGAGCGCGCGACGACGATGTTGTCGAAGCCCTCGGTCTTGTAGCCCTCGATGATCACCACGTCGACATCGTTGTAGCGCGACAGCAGCTCGCGCGCGGGCATCTCGTCCTCCTCGCGCGTGTCGGCGTACTCCGCCCAGCGCGTGGCGCAGATGAGGCCCACGTGCTTGGATCCGGCCTGGTGATGGCGCCAGGTGTCCTTAGCGGGCACATCGATATCAAAGCCGTGATGCCCATGATGCTTGAGCGAACCCACGCGCAGGCCGCGGCGGGGGAGCTCGGCGATAACCTTCTCGACGAGCGTGGTCTTGCCCGAGTTTTGGTAGCCGATAAACGCGATCGCGGGGACGGCCGGGGTCGGAGCTGCGGGTGCAACGGCGACGGGTGCGCTTGCGGGCGCGGCGCCCGCGGCTCCCACGGCCTCATCAGCAGCAGCCTGACGCTCTGCGCGATCCCACACACCCGAGCGGCCGCCCTCCTTGTGCAGCAGGCGCACGTCGACGATCTCCATGCCGCGATCGACCGCCTTGCACATGTCGTAGATGGTCAGGCACGCGGCACTCGCGCCGGTCAGGGCCTCCATCTCGATACCCGTCTTGCCCGTCACGCCGGCCGTAACCAGTACGTGAAAGCCAACCTGCCCGTCCGCGCGCGCCGACGCCCAGCCCTCGGGCACGTCCTCGGCCGGCGTCCCCGCCGGAGCGATGGGCGCAATGTCGCACTTGCTCTTGGTAATGAGCAGCGGATGACACATGGGAATAATGTCGCTCGTGCGCTTGATGGCCATAATGCCCGCCACGCGCGCGCAGGCAAGCACGTCGCCCTTTTTGGCACGGTCCTGCAGCACCATGGCTTGCGTCTCGGGGTGCATGAGGATGGTACCCTCGGCGATGGCGATGCGATGGGTCTCGGCCTTGTCGGACACGTCGACCATGCGTACCTCGCCCTTGGCGTCCAAGTGCGTCAGCTCGTCGCGACGGGCGTCACGGACGGGCTCGGTGGCAGCACTGACAGTCGGCTGTGCGTCTGCAACGGCATCGGCGTCCGCAGCCGTGACTTTGTGGGCAGACATCGCGGCCCTGCGAGCGGCCTTGGTGGCATCGGCGTACCTGCTCTTGGCCATATGATCATCCTCCGATTTGGGACATAAATCGTTGCGTGCCCTCAATTATCGCGTGTTCCTGCGGTTTGTGGGCCACGGCATCGCGCCAAATCGAAAGTACCTGCATATCATCACCACGGCGCAGCGCCTCACGCACCGAATACTCGGCATCGCTGAACAGGCACGGGCGCACGTTGCCATCGGCCGTCAGGCGCAGACGGTTGCAATTCGCACAAAAATGGTTGGACATGGCGCTAATAAAGCCAACCGTTCCCGCCGCACCCGGAAAGTGCCAATAGCGCGCAGGGCCCGCACCGGCAGGAGCGTCGTTGATGTCGAGCGGCTCGAGCTCGCCCAGTCCCGCCGCGGTGGCCCCGGCATTGATGCGCGCCCGCAGCTCGTCGCTCGGCACGGTATTGCTCGCGTCCCACAGCTCGGGATTGAGCGCGGGCGCATGCGGGTCCACAGCGCAATGCGAGCTGGTGCGCTCGTCGCCGATGGGCATGTATTCGATAAAGCGCAGGTGGATAGGGCGGTCGACGGTCAGCCGTGCGAGGGCCGCCACATCCTGGTTGAGCCGGCGCACCACAACGCAGTTGACCTTAACGGGCTCAAAGCCCCAAGCCAGCGCCGCATCGATGCCGGCCATGGTCTGCTCGAGCCGACCCAGGCGCGTGATCTTTCCAAACAGCGTAGGGTCGAGCGTGTCGAGCGAAATGTTGACGCGGTTAAGGCCGGCATCTTTGAGCTGCGGCGCCAGCTTGGGCAGCAGAGCGCCATTGGTGGTGAGCGAGATGTCCTCGATCTGCGGAATCGCGCGGATGTCGCGAATGAGCGGAATAATACGGCGGCTGACCAGCGGCTCGCCGCCCGTCAGGCGCACGCGGCGAATGCCCTCTCCCGCCACCAGGCGCACAAAGCGGGCGATTTCCTCGGCACTGAGCAGCTCGTCATGCGTGCGGGGCGCCACGCCATCGGCCGGCATGCAATAGATGCAGCGGAAATTGCACTTGTCGGTAACGGCAATGCGCAGGTAGTTGACGTCGCGGCCAAAGCCGTCATATTGCACGTGCCCGTCCACGCAGCCCTCCCCTCACGTGGCGTTTTATTCTTCGGAAAACATAATACCCCACGAGAGAATCATGCCGACACCCGTACGACAGGACAGGTCGCTTCGAGCAAAACGGTCTTTCCAAGCCCATCCTCAGCACAGACCATCACAACATTCGATGCTTTTCCCGTTTTTGGCAAAAAACGTCGAATGTTGTGATGGTTTGCCTGCCCACGGCACCCCGCAGAAGGACCAAAGCGCCCCTAAAGGCCGCCGTCCCAGTGTCGAATCACAAATTCTCGCAGGTCGTTTTGCCGTTTCTGGAACGCTTCGCTTCGGTCGCACTTAAGGCCCATAGCGAGCGCGATGGCGTTCATCGCCCGATGCAATTGCAGCTGGTGGGCAAACTGAGTCCCGGTGAGGACGATCATCCTAAAGCCCAGCGCGCTCAGCACGGTCATACGCTCCGCATCCGACGCGCTGCGCTGTTTGTCAAGATGGTCCGAACCGTTGTATTCGATCCCCGTACCGCTCGCAGGCGCATATATGTCGATCTCGAAATACCCGGCCTTTGCGAGATACTTGAACTCGTTGGGAACATCGACCCGATGGTTGAGCTCGATCTTGGCGTATCCCAACCCTCCCTGGGAACGTTTCGCTACGACCATGATTGCGGTGGCTGTCTCCATGGGCGACCGCGCGCCATCGTGCACGCGCTTGAGCACGGCGGCCGCGCGTATAGCCCCCTGACGAGATCGGTTCTCATTGCAATAGGCAATCAAGTCGGCAACGGTATACCTCTGCCCCATCTCGATATAATCGCCTGTCGACAGATGATTCAAATGGTATCGGGCGCAGATTTCATAGCCATATTCCAGCTGCTCGGGCTCGCTCATCCACGAACCCGCTTGGACAAAGCACATGACCTCATCAACCACCAGAAGGCCCTCTGCCACCTCGATAAGATGGTCTGGAGGTATCGGCGCCCCAAACACGTGGCACCTAAATCCAGCCGGCGTCGAGCGCTCAAAATCGAAGTTGACGAGCGTATCGATATGATCGAGCTCTTCTCGTGGAATACCGAGCCAAGCCAGATAGTCGGTAACGATCCCAACTGCCGTTGAAGCCCTCAGCCCCTTGGTATCGAGTCCCAATTTGGACAGGCTCGCGGTCGGCTCCGCCTCGTTAGCAAGCGAGTCCTCATCGTATAGGCTGCTTGCTCGCGAGAGCGGCTCGGACGGGCGCGCCACGTTGTGGTACAGCCAGGCAGTCTTATGGGACAGGACGATCGGCAGGTCCATGAGCCCTCCAATGGAGTCGGATAACCAACCTTATTCCCCTGCTCACGGGTTCGCACACCTTCGTGCGCAAGAAAGCGATTCCACCCGGTCGAGTGGCAGAAAAACCATCACAACATTCGATGCTTTTCCCGATTTTGGCAAAAAACGTCGAATGTTGTGATGGTTTGAGGCGAGGTAAG
>CAJMPF010000166.1 GCA_905215195.1 uncultured bacterium
CTTCCAAGGGCGATCCTCCGGGGACGGAGGAAAACGGATCATTCGCGCAACCATCGTCGCTGCCGTCGCCGGCGTCCGCGTTCCTCGCAAACTCCATCTGCGAGGCGTAAATCTCCTGGTATATGTTGTCGCCCGCCAGCAGTTCCTCGTGCGTGCCCACGCCGTGGACACGACCGTCGTCCAGCACCACAATGCGATCGGCATCCATGACGCTCGCGATGCGCTGGGCGATGATGAGCACGGTCGTATCGGGGATCCGAGCGATGTGCTCGCGAATCTTAGCGTCGGTCGCCATATCGACCGCGCTGGTGGAGTCGTCAAAAATGAGCACGCGCGGATGCTTGAGCAGCGTGCGCGCGATGCACAGGCGTTGCTTCTGGCCACCCGAGACACCGGCGCCGCCTTGGCCCAACTCGCCGTCGAGTCCGCCGATGCGATCAAGGAACTCGTCCACGCACGCCGCGCGGCAAGCCGCGAGGAGCTCATCGTCCGACGCCTGCGGATTGCCCCACTGCAGGTTCTCGCGCACGGTACCCGTAAACAGCACATTCTTTTGCAGCACAATGCCCACAGCGTCGCGCAAGGCGGCGAGGTCGTAGTCGCGCACGTCGCGTCCGCCCACAAGCACGGCGCCTTCGGTGGCGTCGTACAGGCGCGCAATCAGCTGCACAAGCGAGCTCTTGCCCGAGCCCGTGCCGCCGAGGATGCCCACCGTCGAGCCGCTCTCGATGCGAAGGTCGATATGCTGGAGCACATCCTCGGCTGCATCCGCGCGGTATTTAAAGGAAACGTCGCGAAACTCGATACTGCCGTCCGCTGGCGCCGCAATCGCGAGGTCTCCCGCGGGGTTGGCGATAAAGGGCTCCTCATCGAGCACCTCTGCGATACGGCCCACACTCGTAAGAGCGCGCGTGAGCAGCAAAAACACGTTGGAAATCATCATGAGCGAATTCATGATCAGCAGCACGTAGCTCATAAAGCCCGTGAGCGAGCCCACGCCCAGCTTGCCGGCGAGAATCATGTGGCCGCCAATCCACAGGATGGAGAGCGCAGCCACGTACATCGACAGCTGAAACACCGGCAGGTTGAGCACCGCGTTGCCAAAGGTCTTCGTCGCAGTGCCGGCGAGCTCGGTATTGACGGTGTCGAACTTGGCCTCCTCGTGCTCGGTACGAACGTAGGCCTTGACGGCACGCACGGCGGTGAGGTCTTCCTGTACCACGCCGTTGAGGTGGTCCATCGAGGTCTGGAGTTGGCGGTAGAGCGGGCTCACACGCACGGTAATGATACCGAGCACGATGGCGAGCATCGGCAGAATGACGGCAAAGACCGCCGCGAGCTCGCGCGAGAGCGCAAAAGCGTAGACGAGGCCCATGACCAGATTTACCGGGCCGCGCACCATGGGGCGAAAGCCGTTGCCCACAGCATTTTGGATAACGGTGATGTCCGTGGTCATGCGGGTGACGAGCGAGCTGGCGTCGTAGTTGTCCAGGTTACCAAAAGCGAGCGTCTGAATCTTTTTGTACTCGGCCTCGCGCAGGTTGGCGCCTAGGCCCGAGGCAACGCGGGCGGACGTGCGGGCATAACCCAAGCCCAGTACCAGCGAAAGCGCAGCGCACACCAACATGTACGCGCCCTGCAGCAGCATGTAGTTGATATCACCCGCAGGCACGCCCACATCGATGATGTTGGCCATGATGACCGGGATAAACAGCTCGAGCACCGTCTCGACCGACACAAAGAACACGCCGAGGATGGCATCGCGACGGTATGCCCCTAGATAGGAAAACAGTATTTTGAGATTGCGCACGCAGGTTCAACCCCCATCAAACGTTGTTCGCAAACGCACGTATTATTGCGCGCCGAATAATGGTGTCAAGTATTCCGAAATCGTTTTCTGCAAGGTTAGCGCCGGCGGCGAGTTCTCGTGATGTGTGTCCATATTCACTCGGAATAATGGTGCGCGTGACTTTTTTCGCCCCACTGCCAACATAAACCTTGACTCTACAATCGTTGTAGGGTTTTCACTACACTGGTACGTAAACAAACCCAGCCAGAAAGCCCCGGCCATGGAACACGACCTCACACGCGGCAATGTCCTCAAGACCATCGCGGTCTTTGCCCTGCCCTATATGCTCTCGTACTTTTTGCAGATGCTCTACGGCATGGCCGACCTGTACATGATGGGGCAATTTAGCGGCGCCGCCGGCATCACCGCCGTGGCAAATGGCGCACAGACGCTCTATATGATTACCGTGGCACTCGTGGGCCTGGCCATGGGAACGACGGTCATCGTCGGCCACGCCGTGGGCTCGCGCCGGTTTGACCGCGCCGAGACCGCCATCGGCAACACCATCACGCTCTTTATGGGCGTCTCGGTAGTGCTGGCCGCTGTCCTGCTCGCATTGTGCCCGCAGGTTGTGGCGCTCATTGGCACGCCGCCCGAGGCGGTCGAAGGCACCGCCGCCTACCTGCGTATCTGCTTTATGGGCATTCCCTTTATCGCCGCGTACAACATTCTCTCGGCCATTTTTCGCGGTCTGGGTGATTCACGCTCGCCTATGTACGTGATTGGCGTGGCATGCATCATCAACATCGCACTCGACTTTCTATTTATCGGCCATATGGGGCTCGGCCCCGTGGGCGCGGCGCTCGGCACGGTGACCGCCCAGACGGCCAGCGTTGCCCTCGCGCTCGTGTGGCTCAAGAGCCGCCGCACGAACATCCACGTAAAGCGCAGCGACCTGCGCCCCCAGCCCGAGGTGCTCGGCAGCATTCTTAAGATTGGCGTGCCCGTGGCCGTGCAGGACGGCTGCATCCAGGTGGCGTTTATGTTTATCACCGTCATCGCCAACCACCGAGGGCTCGTCGACGCCGCCGCCGTGGGCCTGGTCGAGAAGATGATCAGCTTTTTGTTCATTGTGCCGAGTTCCATGGGCGCCACCGTCAGCGCACTCACGGCGCAAAATGCCGGTGCGGGCAAGGGCGACCGCGCACGTCAGGTGCTCAAGGACGCCATGACCATCTCGGTGGTGTACGGTTGCCTGATCACGGTGCTGATGTGGCTGGTGGCGCCGGCGTTTATCGGCTTTTTTGCCAAGGACGCTGCAGTAGTCGCGGCCGGCACCGGCTATATGCGCAGCTACATTTTCGACGCGATTTTTGCCGGCATCCACATTTGCTTTAGCGGCTTTTTCGCTGCATACGGCAAGAGCTACATCGGCTTTGCGCACAACGTGCTGGCCGTGGCGCTCATTCGCGTGCCGGGCGCTTGGCTGCTGTCGAACGCCTATTCCGACACGCTGTTTCCCATGGGCATCGCGTCGCCGTGCGGATCGATTTTGTCGGCAGTCATCTGCGTTGTCGCGTTTACCGTGCTCAACCGGCGCGGGGCTTTTGACAAGTTGGTAGCGTAGCGAGGCGACACAGGCTGGCACCTCTCCCCTGCTTTTTACCGAAAGGAGCGGTCCTGTGACCGACACGCCAAGTGAACATACTGAGGGCCTGCTCCGCATTGGCGAGATTGCGCGCCTGTTTAACCTGAGCGTGGGCACGCTACGTCATTACGAGCAGATGGGCTTGCTGGATCCGGCGCACATCGATCCGGCAAGTGGATACCGCTACTACGGATCGCGGCAGCTCTCCACCCTCAACACCATCAGTCATCTGCGTGTTCTCGACTTGCCGCTCGCACAAATCCGTGAGTTTGTGACCACGCGCGATGTGGACCTCATGCAGCGGCAGCTGGCGCAGCAGCAGGAGCTCATCGAGCGCAAGCGCCGCGAGCTGGAGCGCGTGTCGCGCAAGATCGACAACCGGCTTGCCCTGCTTCACGATGCCCTGAACACCGAGCTCGATACCATCTGCACAATCGATGCGCCCGAACTCCGCTGCGCCGTGTTGCGCGAACGCGTCAACCCTACCGATGCCTATGCGCTGGAGTGGCAGATTCGTCAGCTGCAGAAGGGCCAGCACGAGACCTTTGTCTTTCTGGGCAACTTGGGCGTTGGGATTAGCGCCGAGCGCCTGGCCGGCGGCGACTTTGACGGCTACGACGAAGTCTTTCTGCTGCTCGATGACACCGATGATTACGTGGGCGACGTCGAGACGCGAACCGCCGCGCGCTGCCTGACCATAAGCTTCCGCGGCACGCACGGGCAAGCGGGCCCGCGCTATGAGCAGCTGCTCGGCTATATGCGCGAACATAACCTGACACCTGCCGGTCCATCGCGCGAGATTGCCCTGATCGATGACATCATCAGCGACGACCCCGCGACCTACGTGACGCAGATCACGGTGCCGGTCGCCCCGTCCAAATAAGAACCACCCGGAAGGCAGTTCAATCATGCTTTCCGGGCTGTTCTTCAATTTGACTATTGATGCCTTATGCCTCTGGCACCTCACCAGTCGCAAGGATCTGTTCGAGTGCATCCTCATCCAGCACGGGTACGCCCAGCTGCTCGGCTTTGGTGAGCTTGGAGCCCGCTTTGGGACCGGCGACCAGATAGCTCGTCTTCTTCGACACGCTGCCCGAAACCTTGGCGCCGAGCACCTTGAGAGCCGCG
>CAJMPF010000167.1 GCA_905215195.1 uncultured bacterium
GGCCCCCGCCGTGCGCTTCGCGCCGCGGGGTCCTTCCGTCCTGCGGAAAGATTTGGGAGGTAAGCCCTGGGGCCTCCTGCGGTAACTAAGGAGGCCGTGGCTATTCGTCTTCTTGCTGCGGGTGCCTGGTCTGAAATTAAGTTGCGGTGAAATAGTTCCTGCTTAGCCCGCAAATGGCTGAATCTAAGAACTATTCCACCGCAACTTACGAATGATCGGAGCGGCTACAGCACAAGCGTCGGCGTTCGTTTGATGGTCCGCCACGAAAAGGAGCCATCTACTACGTTTAACTCGATGGGGCCAACCATGACCGCATTTTTCGAAAAGCGACAGGCCTTCTACCTGCGGTTTTATTTTTCGTTTTCCCGGCATGGTTGAGGGTATCCAATTAAACGTAGTAGATAGGCCCATTTTGTGGCATACGACCCATTCAAGCCCAATCTCGAAGGCTAAAGAGAGCCTCTCACCCACGCCTGCGGGCGAAAACCAAATAGAATGAAAGGCAAATGGAAAGCCCGTTTGACGAGCGGAGGACATATGCGCGACGTAGCCGAAAGCGACTGGAAGCTGTTTAAGAAAATGCTTCCTCAATGGCAAGAACGTTATATGGAAAAGCTCATCGACCAGTACGTTGAGATGCTGAACGGCGACAGTGAAGCGTCCAGTAGGTTTTGGGCACTAGAAGAGAGCCTCAATAGAGACAAGCTGTCCTCAGGCGTAATTGCAAACGACATTCGCCGCAGCACAATGCACCGCGAGATAGCCAATTTGCTTATCGACAGCGTGATCACCCTTGACGACCTTGACGGTTTTACCGAGGACATTAAGAGCTATGCGCAACACTGGATTGGCCAGTAAGAGCACCGAACGACAAACATCCCCAGCAAAACGGGGCAAACGCCGGGCCATCTAATGGTTGTCCGGCGTTTGCCCAGATAAACCCTGCCAAAATAAACCTGTCCCTTTTTGGCAGGTTACTCGGCACTCTTGAGGGCGCCGACCATGTCGATCTTATTGAGAGTTCGGTTGGTGGCGAGGTTGACGATGATCGTAAAGCCGAAGGAAAGCACCACGGCAAGCACGTAGCTCAGCGGCTCGACTTCGACGTCAAAGTACAGCGACGGCATCTGCAGGATGTACGTAAAGCTCTCGGCAAGCAGGCCACCCAGCGGCACGCCCAGTGCGGTGCCAATCGCCGTGAGGATCAACGTCTCCTTGTTGACGTAATGGTGTACCTCGCCACGGCGGAAGCCCAGCACCTTGATGGTCGCCAGCTCGCGCTCGCGCTCGGAGATATTCGTGTTGGACAACGTAAACACCACCACAAACGACAGGCACGCCGCCATAAAGGTCACGAGCACCACGACGGAATTGATGATAGTGAAGTTCGCCTCGTAGTTCTGCCAATGTTCGGCCGTGCTCGAGATGGTGAGCCAACCGTCACTCTTAAGATTCTTGCTAAACGCAATCTGATCGGCCGACGAGCCCTTAAGCAGCACAAAGATGCCGTTAAGACGCGCGCTTCGGCCGAACGCGCGCTCATAGGTGCCCTGCGTCATATAGAGCGTGTTGCCCAAATAGTTGAGCGAGATGTCGCTGACTTTGACCTTGGCGACGTTGAGCGACGAATCCTGGACCTGCGCCGTGTCGCCCGGCTGAATCCCAAGAACCAGCTGTGAACTCTTGCTCAGATACACGTCTCCGTCACGCAAAGACAGTGGCTCTTTGGACTCATCCTCGAGACGCGCGTAGTCGTCCAGGTCGTTCGTGCGGTCATCGGGCACCACGATCAGCTGCACGGTCTCGCTCTTGCCGCCAAATGTAAAGGTGACGTTGTCGGTCATAATCGGCAGCGTCGAAGTCACGGTTACGTCGGAATCCTTGGCTGCGCTTCGCTCATCCAATGCCGCGCACGTCTGCGAAAAATCGTCGGGATTGGCAACCGCCAGCAGGTCATAGCGCGTGATATGCCCGTACTGCTTGGGCGAAAGCGCCACCGACGTATCGCGGATGCCCATGCCGCAAATCACAAGCGCCGTACAGCCCGCGATGCCAAAGATGGTCATAAAGGCGCGCTTTTTGTAACGGAATAGGTTGCGTGCAGCGACCTTGTTCAAAAAGCCCATGCGGCGCCAGATAAAGCCGATGCGCTCGAGCAAGATGCGCGAGCCGGCGCGCGGGGCCTTGGGGCGCATGAGCGAGGCCGGAGTCTCGGCCATCTCGTGGCGGCAGGCGATAATCGTGGCGCCCACCACGCCC
Organism: uncultured bacterium; assembly: GCA_905215195.1. Lineage (GTDB taxonomy): Bacteria > Actinomycetota > Coriobacteriia > Coriobacteriales > Coriobacteriaceae > Collinsella. Next base: position 2,260 of record CAJMPF010000167.1, read on the forward strand.
ACGGCAAACAGCGCCACCGAGACGATCGAGGACACGATGTCGTACGAAAGCAACATCTGGGGCAGCGAGTACATGTCGTCGAACACCGTAAACAAGAACAGCGGCAGGCCCACAAATCCGATGATGTTGCCGAGCACGCCGCCGATCAGACAAGCCCACAGCGCATAGTCCACGTATTTGGACAGGATGCGTCCGCGCGAATAGCCGAGCGCCTTATACAGGCCGATGAGCGTGCGCTCCTCCTCGACCATACGCGTGGCGGTGGTAAGGCTGATGAGCACGGCGACGATAAAGAAGATGAACGGGAACACCGTGGCGATGGCTTCAATTGACGAGCTATCGCTCTCCACGCTCGAGTAGCTTGCGATATTGCCGCGGTCCTGGATGTACCAGGTGCATTCTCCCAGATCGGAAAGCTCGGCGCGGGCGTCGGCAAACTGTTGGTCGGCGGCGGCACGGCGCTGGTCCAGGTCGGCTTGCGCCTGCGCACGCTCGTCGCTGCCCTCCGCCATGCGATTGATGTTGTCCTGCTCGATCCCAAAGAGCATGGCGGCCTGACGCTCGGCCGCATCCAAGCTTGCCGGCGTGTCGACCGTCAGCTCCTGAGCGCGCGCCTTCTCACGCTCCTCGCGGATCTTCTCTATATTGCCCTTGACCTCATTGATCTTTGCCGCGTAGGCATCCGAATATGAGTTGAGATCCTTGGCTCCCTCGACGACCACGTGGACCGCGGAGTAGGAAGAAGATGTCGCGGCGTCCTCGCTCACATAGAACTTATAGTCCGCCGCCGAGGCGGCACGGAAGGCGTTGACCGTCGAGTCGGAGCTCACATCAGTGGGATCGAGAACCTCGGCCGTGATGGTGTAATCGCCATCGGCAAACTGATCCTTGGCGCTTTGGTTCGACGAGCTCGCATCGTTGGCAGCAAAGCTCACCGTATCGCCGAGCTTTTTGCCCGAAGCCTTCAGGAACTTCGAAGTCACCGCGACCTCATCGGCGCTCTCGGGCAAATCGCCGTTCACGAGCACCGGCTGATCGATGTTCTCTTTGGAAAGGCTCTGCACGACCACGCGCTCGCGCGTTGTGCCCACGGCGGTGTAGGCGGTCTCGGTGTAGATGCCCTCGGCCGTTTCGACGCCATCGACCTCTTGGATGGCGTCGAGATCATCGTCAGTCAGGCCATAGGTCGACTGCACGTTAATGTCATAGACATTTTGCTGGTCGAAGTAGGCGTCAACCGAATCGCACAGGTCCTCGCAACCCGCCTTAAGGCCGCACATCACGCTCACGCCGAGCGCGGTGATCACGACGATAGACAAGAAGCGTTTGAGGCTGCCGCGAATCGTGCGGTAGACACCGCGGCGAAACACCGTCGGCACCATATCGTTTGAGCTTTGGGCAGTGCGGTAGGTCGTAAAATCCTGCTCGCGCTCCGTGTTCTGCGCGTCGCGGCGTTGGCTGTTTTGGCGGTCCTGATCCATGGGCGCTACCACTCGATCGTCTCGATAGGCACGGGATTTTGCTGGACCGTCTCGCTCTCCACGCGGCCGCTCTTAAAGCGAATCAGGCGATCGGCCATGGGCGCGAGCGCGGAGTTGTGCGTGATGATGATGACCGTAATGCCCTGCTTGCGGCAAGTGTCCTGTAGCAGCTGCAAGATCTGCTTGCCGGTTTTGTAGTCGAGTGCGCCCGTGGGCTCGTCGCACAAAAGCAGCTTGGGGTTCTTGGCCAGCGCGCGGGCAATGGACACGCGCTGCTGCTCGCCGCCGGAAAGCTGCGCCGGAAAGTTGGCGAGGCGCTCACCCAGGCCAACCTGGCAAAGCGTTTGCTCGGCATCGAGCGAATCGGGGCAGATCTGCGCCGCAAGTTCAACGTTTTCGAGCGCCGTCAAGTTGGGGACCAAATTGTAGAACTGGAAGACAAAGCCGACGTCGGCGCGGCGGTATTCCACGAGCTGCGCCTCGTTGGCGGAGCTCACGTCGCGCCCGTCCACCGTCACAGTGCCGGAGGTTACCGTATCCATGCCACCCAGGATGTTGAGCGCCGTAGTCTTGCCGGCACCCGAGGCGCCCAGGATAATGGCGAGCTCGCCGCGCTCAACGGTAAAGCTCGCGCCGTCGAGCGCGTGAATGCGGGCATCGCCCTCGCCGTACGCCTTGATGACGTCTTTGAATTCGATATAAGCCATCGATTAATTCCCATCTGGTCGGATAACTCCTTAGTATTACCCATTTCGCACCGACCAAAAAGGGACAGGTTTATTTTGGCAGGTTTTATATGGGGAAACGGCAGCTAT
>CAJMPF010000168.1 GCA_905215195.1 uncultured bacterium
AAACCGAATGACGGTACGAGCATCCATTCGGCTTCCAAGGCGGCCACGGACAGAACGGGACAAACAGAAAAGAGCGACGGACGTCTACTCCCCTGCCACGCTCGCGCGCAGCTTGGCGGCGATGGGCTCGGATGCCAGCAGGAACACGAGCATGACCACGGAGCATGCCAGGCACACAATCCAGGTGCTCGCAAAGGAGCCCGTGGCATCGAACAGCACGCCCGAGACGATGGCGCCGGTAGTGCCCAAGATTGCCTTGAAAGACAAGGACATAGGCCTTATGGGCATGCCCGCAGGCTTGAAAGACAAGGTTGGGTGCTACCGGTGGTCGGCGATATAGCCCAAAGCGACTGCCGCATAAGCCGCGGCGCCGAGCGGCAGCTCGGCATCGTTAAAACGTGCCTTGGGATGGTGCTGGGCAAAGTGTTCGTCCGTGTCGGTTACGGCCGCGCCCACGGTAAAGTACGCACTCGGGATCTCGCTCGAGATCAACGCGAAGTCCTCGCTCGCCATGGCGTGGAACAGTGGCAAGAAGGCGGACTTGGGCAGCACCGCGCCCACGTAGCCAAGCGACGCCTGCGTCATATCGTCATCGAGTACGAGCGGGGGAACATCCGAGAGCGTCTCGATAGTCGCCGGCGTACGATAGGTCGTGGCCACGCCTTTGACGACCTCCGCGATGCGGGTCTTGAGGTGCTCCATGAGCTCGACGTCGAAGCCACGCAGCGTTCCCTCGAGCACACAAGTGTCGGGGATGACATTTGCGGCCTGACCGCCGGCGAACTTACCGACAGTCAGTGCGACCTCCTTGGCCGCCGGCACCTCGCGGGAGATAAGCTCCTGGAGCGCCAGGTGCACGTGGACGCCGGCCGTGATGGGGTCGATGCAGATCTCGGGGCTCGAGCCATGGCCACCCTTGCCCTGAAGCGTGATGCGAAAACCGTACACGCCCGAGAGCGCCGGGCTGCCGTAGAGCACCAGGCCAAGCGGCGACTGGCTATTGACATGCATGGCAAAGGCGGCCTGGGGACGCGGGTTCTGCAGCAGACCATCGGCGATGGCGGCGCGGGCACCCTCAAAGGTTTCCTCGCCCGGCTGGAACAGCAACTTAACCGTGGCATTGGCGTCGACAAGCTCTGCCTCGCGCGCCTTGAGCATACGGGCTGCACCAAGCAGCGCCGTCGCGTGCATATCGTGTCCGCATGCGTGCATGCAGCCGTTCGTAGAGGCGAAAGGCTCGCCTGACTCTTCGGCAACGGGCAGGGCATCCATGTCGCCACGCAGCATAACGACCGTACCGGCCTGTTCGTCCGTGCAGACGCCATTGCCCTGGGCCGCGGCGGCACCGGCGCCGACAAGGCCCACAACACAGGAACCATCGACGAGCGTGGCAAATGGGATATCCATTTCGGTCAGGCGCGCTTGAATATACGCAGAGGTCTGCGGGAGGCTATTGCCCAGCTCGGGCATCTGGTGTAAATCGTGTCGCCACGCAGCGAGCTCGTCTGCAAAAGCCTGAGCTTCTGCAACAAGACCGTCACCGATGGCGGCCTGCGCCGCCGCGGTGGCCTTGGGCGCTGATTGCGGTTGAAGATCGGACAGTGCTGGTGCCATAGATGCCCCCCAGTAACGTTTTTGCAGCAAGCACTTTGATAGCGTAAAGTGCAAGGTATTACTTTAAGGGTGACGCATAAAAAATGCCGCCCCGGGAGGGCGGCGCAACAAGTTGTTTACAATTGCGGGTGTGATTTTCGGCGCAAGAAATCGAAATGCGTCTCGCTCAAGATAATCGAAAGAAAGATGAGCGCGAAGCCGGCGAGCAGGCGCGAGGTGAGCGCCTCCCCCATCAGCAGCACCGAAAACAACACGCCCGAAGGGGACTCCATCGAAAGGAGCAGCGAGCCCGTCGAAGCCGGGACATGCGCCAGGCCGACGTTTTGGATGAGCAGAGCCACGCATGTGCAGCCCACCGAGAGAAACGCCATCGCAGTGATAAAGCTCGGCGTCCACACGGACAGAGGCGCTTGGGTCTCGAATAGCAGCGACGTTGCCAGGCTCAGCACGCCGTTGCCCACAAACATCCAAAACGTGATGACGTTGATGTCCATTTTGCGACCGTACTTGGCAGTCACCGCCATCTGGATGGCGAAAAAGACCGCACCCGCCAGCGTAATGACATCACCGATGTTGAATTCAACGCTATCGAGGGCCACCAAGCCAATGCCCGCCAAGCACAGCAGCGCCGCGCCCAGGTTATAGCGGGTGAGTTTTTCGCCGCTCAGAAAATAGCTCGCGAACGGCACAAGGATGCAATACGTGCCCGTCAAAAAGGCATTCTTGCCCGCCGTAGTATGTGCCAGACCGACCGTCTGCAACGCATAGGCCGCCCACATGAGCACGCCCATACTCAGGCCGACGATCAGGTTACGAGCATTGAAATGTGCAATGATGCGTTTGTGGAAGACGGCAAACATGACCAACGCCGCAGGCAGAAAGCGCACGTAGAGCAGTTCAAACACCGGGATGGTGTCGAGCGCGTCCTTCATAGTGGTAAAGGAGTAGCCCCAGATAATCGCTACCGAAAGCAGTAGAACTTTCCAGAACAGCGGCGAACGAGCACCGGCACCGCGGGAGGTGCCGCCCGCACCCAGGTCCTCGCGAGCAACAGGGCTATCGGGCAAGTTTTCGATTTCGTTGGCAGCGTATTGGGCCATGGAACATCCTCGCACTCAATCTGGGCGTGGTGTCCGCACGCGTATGGCTGCGTGCCGCCTCATGGTCAAATAAAAGCAGGGCGCACCGGACCCCCGGCACGCCCCGCTACTGTAACAACAACCAAGCAACCCGTGCAATTCACTACGCTAAAGCATCGGGTTGGAAGGCCTCGATGTTCCGACGGCGTTTACGTCGCTGCATTAAATCAATTTGGTTGACTCCAGCTTTTCGATGATCCAATCGTTGGCTTTGATGACCGGGCGGCGGAAGACGACGCCCAGGGCCAGCGACGGAATCAGATAGCTCGCCAGAATGCCCAGCTCAACCCAGTACTCCATATGGTAGGCGCCAGCCATGGCGGCATGCATGGCGTTGATGCCATGGGTAAACGGCAGGAACGGATAGATCGCCTGGAACACGGGGCCGGTCATCTCGATGGGGAACGTGCCGCCCGAACCGCCGACCTGCATGACCAGCAACACTACGGCCAAAGCCTTGCCGATATCGCCAAACGACACCGTAAGCGTGTAGACGATATTGGAGAACACGAGACTCGCGACCCAGCCCGCCAGCACAAACTGCAGCGGGTTGTCGCACTGAATGCCAAAGAACAGGATGTCGCCCGCACACACGAGCGTTGCCTGCAGCAGAGCCAGACCGCCAAAGAACAGGTAGCGGCCCAGGTAGATCTCGTGCAGGCGCACGGGGATAAGCTCGTTGATAAGCTCATCGTCGACCGAGACCTTCATCATGGCTGCCAGTACGATCGAGCCGACCCATAGCGACAGAATCGTGTAGAACGGCGCCATGGCCGAACCGTAGTTGCGAATCGGATAGACCGGCTTGCGGTCGAGCGCGACGGGGCCGGAAAGCGACACGGCCAGACCCTCGGGATCATTGCCGATCATCGTCTTGATCGTAGCGAGGTCATCCGACATCAAGGCGCCGTCGAGCTCGTCCTTAAACGCGCTGATCTTGTCCGACGCCTCGCCCAGCTGATCAGAAGCCTTGTTGACCAGCTTTGCAGCCTTGGAGAGGCCCTTTGCCAGCGAACCGGATGCGTCGGTCAGGCCGCCTACGGCGCTATCCAGGTCGCCCGAGATGCCATCAAGCGAGTCTAGAATGCCCGAAACCGTCTTCTTGAGCTCCTTGGCCTTAACCGAGAACGTGGAATCGTAATCGGATTTGGCGCCCGCGATGCCGGCCTTGGCATCGGCGATGGCCTGATCGACCTCGGCACGCGAGTTGTTGACCTCGGCCATGCTATCGTAGAGAGACTTCGCGGTGGCCGCCAGATCCTTGGCATTGTTGCGGTACTCAACGGCGATTCTGCCCAGCGACGTCGCGGCGGACTTGAGGCCGTCCTTCAAATTCTCATCGCTCACCTGGTCGGCAAGGCTGCGGAGCTGATCGGCCATCGCATCGATATCCTTGGCGCGCGCGTTGAGAGCCGCAGCGGCATCGTTGAGTTGGGACACCGTAAGGTAGACATGCTGGTTCGCGGCATCGAACGCCTTCGCGAGCTCGGCGGCCACGCTGTCGAACGAGCCCGCGCTTCCGTCAATCGCCATCGTTGGCGGCCTTGAGCGCTTCCTTGGAATCATTGATGCCGCTCTTGGCGTGCTCCATCAACTGCTTGGTCGACTCATCGACCGTACCCGTCTGCTGGAGCATACCGCTCGCCGACGTCAGCGAATCGGACGTGGAGCTCAAAATGCCCGCAAGCGACGTTGCGCTGGCCTGAACGTCCTGCAGGTCCTGGACCGAATCGCCGAGCGTCGAGGACAGGTT
>CAJMPF010000169.1 GCA_905215195.1 uncultured bacterium
GCCGATGATGTCGTGATGCGGGATGGACTGGCGCTTGCTACCGACGATCTTGGTGGGGATTTTGCACCCGCATGTTCCGATTCCGCGCCCGTGGAGGCAGCGGAGTTCACGCCCGATGAGTGCCTCGATGCCTTCGTTGCCACCTTTGGGCTTACAGGGCGCGAGCACGATATTCTTGAAGTCGTGGTCGTTTCGGACTAGAGCGCTCAGGACATCGCCGCAACGCTCGTCCTTTCGCGCTCAACCGTCACATTTCCTCGATTAACAAAAAGACCGGTGCCGCTTCGCGTGTGGCCCCAATCAACTTCTTCTGGTCCTGGACGCCCAAGGACTAGCTAATCCTCCAATAAGTTGCGGTGGAATAGTCCCTAAATCAAAGTCATGGGGCTTTAAACAGGAACTATTCCACCGCAACTGCTGAGGGGACAGACTGCGGCAGCGGCGTCGGCAGCTGCGGTAGCGGTAACGGCAGCTGGCAGGGTGTTTTCCGTCTACTTGCTACAGCAGCTCGCCGTGGCGGGCAATGTAGCGGCGCTTTGCCAGCTGGGTGAGCGCGATATAGGCGGTAACGATGCCAATGAGCAGCCCAAAAAAGCTCGTGGGCAGCGGCATGAGGCCGAGCACATCGGCGATGGGGCTTGCCGGCAGCCAGGTGACGAGCGCCAGGCCCAGCACGGTAAGAACGCACAATGCGGGCGCGGCGTGGTCGCGCGGGCTCGGCAGATGCGGGGAGCGCAACATGTGGACCACGAGTGTCTGCGACCACATGGACTCGACAAACCAGCCGCTCTGGAAGAGCGCAGCAAAGGTCGCCATACCCGCGACGTCGCCCGCGGCGGCAAGCTCGGACCAGCTTGCGTCCACGGCGGCGGGGCACGCGACAAAGAAGAGCGCGGCGAAGGTCACGATGTCAAACAGCGAGCTCACGGGGCCCAGCTCGAGCATAAAGCCCTTGATGGACGCGGCGTCCCAGGCACGCGGGCGGGCAGTCCAGGCGTCATCGACGGTGTCCCACGGCAGTGCGATGCACACGATCTCGTAGACCAGCGACAGCAGCACCAGCTGCAGGGCGCTCATGGGCAAAAACGGCAAGAACAGGCTCGCGACGGTCACGGACAGCACATTGCCAAAGTTGGAGCTCACCGTGGTCTTGAGGTACTTGAGCAGGTTGCCGTAGGTGCGGCGGCCTTCGATGATGCCGCGCTCGAGCACGCCCAGGTCCTTCTGAAGCAAGATGATATCGGCGGATTCCTTGGCAATATCGACGGCCGAATCGACCGAGATGCCGCAATCGCTCGCACGCATGGCGGCGGCGTCGTTGATGCCGTCGCCCATAAAGCCCACGGTGTGGCCGAGCATCTCGCGCATGACACGTACCAGGCGCGCCTTCTGCAGCGGCGAGAGCTTGGCGAAGAGGTGGGTTTTCTCGGCGCGCTCGGCAAGTTCGGCGTCATCGAGCGCATCGATCTCGGAGCCGAGCAAGACGTTGCTCGCATCGATACCAATCTGCTCGCAGACGGTGGCGGCGACGCGGTCGTTGTCGCCGGTTAGGACCTTGACCGCCACGCCCTTGGCCTCGAGGGTGGCGACGGCGCCCGCGGCACTTGCTTTGGGCGGATCGAGGAAGGCCAAAAAGCCCATCAGCACCATGTCGCACTCGTCGGCGATGCCAAACTCGCCCACGCAGCGCGGATTGGTCTTCTGCGCCACGGCAATTACGCGTAGGCCCTCGGCGTTAAGTCCGGCGATCTGCTTGCGAATCTGGGCGAGCTTCTCGTCGGTGAGCGGCTGAGCGATGCCATCGATCTCGACAAAGGAGCAGATCTCGAGCATTTCCTCGGCGGCGCCCTTGGTAACCATCTGGGTTTTGCCTTGGGCGTCGGCGACAACTACGCTCAGGCGACGGCGCGAGAAATCGAAGGGAACCTCGTCGACCTTGGTGTAGCGGTCGCGCAGGCTCTGGCCCAGCATGGAATCGGGTGCGACGGTCGAGGGTGTCACATCGGCACGGTCGATTACGGCCAGGTCGATAAGATTTTTGAGGCCGGTCTGGAAGAAGCTGTTCAAAAACGCATGGCGCAGCACGCGCGCGTCCTCGTTGCCATCGGTGTTGAGGTAGCGCTCGAGCACGATGCGGTCTACGGTGAGGGTGCCGGTCTTGTCGCAGCACAGGACGTCCATCGCTCCGAGGTTTTGAATCGCCGGCAGCTCCTTGACGATAACCTGGCGACGGGCGAGGTCCTTGGCGCCCTGCGACAGGCTCGTGGTCACGATGACGGGAAGCATCTGCGGCGTGATGCCCACGGCCACGCTCGTGGCGAACAGCAGCGCGTCGATGACGTTGCCCTTGGTGGCGGCGTTGATGGCAAAGACGGCCGGCGCCATAACGAGCATCAGGCGCACCAGCAGCATGGAGACGCTCGAGACGCCGCGGTCAAACGCGCTCTTTTCGCCGCGCCCGTTGAGCATCTTGGCGATGCCGCCCAGGTAGGTGTCCGAGCCGGTGGCAACGACAAGCGCCATGGCGGCGCCGTTTTGCACGGAGGTGCCGGTAAAGACGATGTTCTTGCAGGCAGAGAGTGGCAGTGCGGAGCCGTCGGCACCCTCGACGACGGTGACGGCGGTGGTCTTCTCGACGGCCTCGCTCTCGCCGGTGAGTGCGGACTCGATCACAAACAGGTCGCGCGCGGTGATGATGCGGGCATCTGCCGGCACCATATCGCCGGCAGAGAGACGGATTACATCGCCGGGGACGAGCTCGTCGAAGGGGATCTCGATGCGCTCGCCGTCGCGCAGGGCGGTGCAAGTGTTGGAGACCAGGTCCTTGAGGGCCTCGGCCGCATTGCCGCTGCGGGCTTCCTGGATAAACTTCATGCCGCCCGATACCAGCAGCATGGTGCCGATGACGATGACCGTGGAGGGGTCGCGCTGCGGTTCGGGCACGGCGAGCACGTCGATGTAGAGCGAGACCAGTGCGAGCGCGGCGAGGATGCCGGCGAAGGGATCGATGAACGCGTCGGCGATGCGGCGGGCGAGCGTTTTGGTCGTTGCCTCGATGGTGTTGGGGCCGACGGCGTTCAGGCGCTCAGTTGCCTGCTCGACGGTGAGGCCGTTTGCCGTGGCGTCAAGCAGCACGAGGGCGTCCTCGGCACTATGGGCGGCGGCGAATATGGTGTTCTTGGACAGGCCGGTGTGAGCGGCAGGGCGCGCCGTGCGGCGGCGCTTGGAGATGACTTCGAGTACCGTGGCGGTTTTGAGCATCAGCATAGGGTCCTCCTTGCTAAAGGGAGTTAGCGTACGTGTCGTATTGAATTGCAAAAAACCTAGATGTCGCTCACGTCATGCTCACGAACCACCACAAAGGGGACAGGTACCTTTGTGGTGGTTTTGGCGATCGGTTGGTGGCGCTTATGCGAATGCGGAATCCTCGCGGCGTGCCGAGGGCGACATGCAGGTTTTTCGACTAGGACTGCCTTCCATGGCACACCTCCTAAAGGCTGAGCGCAGCGCGCTTTGGGTATCTCGTACCCCTTTTTAATCCGCCCGTATTCTTGATGAGGGGGTTTGACATGTCAACCCCATTGTTCGGAAAACCATTCCCTCTGACAAAGCCTTTACAGAATGCCGTGGCCCCAAAGCGCGCCCGCATCGACGCTTCGCCTGCGCTAAACTGGAAGGCACGTACGCGATTACGAGAGGAGCCCGCATGGAGGCTTACAAGCAAGAGTTCATCAAGTTTATGGTCGAGTCCGACGTCCTTAAGTTCGGCAGCTTTACGCTCAAGAGCGGCCGTCAGTCCCCGTTCTTTATGAACGCCGGTGCTTACGTGACGGGCTACCAGCTCAAGAAGCTGGGCGAGTATTACGCCCAGGCCATCCACGATAACTTTGGCGACGACTTTGACGTGCTGTTTGGGCCGGCCTACAAGGGCATTCCCCTGGCCGTCGTGACCGCGATTGCCTACCACGAGCTGTACGGCAAGGAGGTCAAGTACTGCTGCGACCGCAAGGAGGCCAAGGACCACGGCGCCGACAAGGGCAACCTGCTGGGCTACGAGCCCCAGGACGGCGACCGCGTGGTCATGGTCGAGGACGTTACCACCAGCGGCAAGTCCATCGACGAGACCTATCCCAAGGTCAAGGCGGCTGCCGACGTCGAAATCAAGGGCCTCATTGTGTCCCTCAACCGCATGGAGGTCGGCAAGGGCGGCGTGACCACCGCGCAGAAGGAGATCGAGGCCAAGTACGGTTTCCCCGTCGCGAGCATCGTTTCCATGGCCGAGGTCGTCGAGACTCTCTACAACCACGAGATCGACGGCAAGGTCGTCATCGATGACGAACTCAAGACGGCCATCGACGCCTACTACGAGCAGTACGGAGCTCGTTAGTTACGGCGTTTTACCAAACGCCGTAACAGCTCGACGCTGCGCGGGCCGCATTTGGACAATCCTCGGGGTAGTCGTTGGGGACGTTCTTGTTTGACTGGTC
>CAJMPF010000170.1 GCA_905215195.1 uncultured bacterium
AGCCCTTCACATACGGCCACAGGCCGCCCTGCAGCTTGTAATAGGTGATCAGGATAAACACCAGAATAGCCCAGCCGGCTACGATGTTCAGATCGGACGTGGGCGGGAACAGCCCCAGCAGGCTGGACAGACTGGACAGCGCGGACAGACCCAGGATGGCCGCGATAAAGGGCACAAAGCCCATGAACCGCTCGCCCATGCTGTTTTGCACCAGGTTAGTTACCTTTTCAACAATCCACTCGGCAATCAACTGCCGTTTGCTGCCGGGAACCACCTGCAGACCGTGGGTCAGATACAGGCACAGACCCAGCATCGATAGCATCACCGCCAGGCTGTTCACCTGCGCCTCGGTTACAGGCCAGGCCTGGATGGGCATATCGACGGTAAAAAAGATCATTGCGCCGGTGATCGACACGCCCTCCGTCGCGGGAGCGGTGAGCACCTTCAGCGTCATTGCCAGCAAAAATGGCACAATGGCAAGCGCCAGATACAGCGCGTCTACCAGGCGGTTTTTCGTTTTACTGCCCATGGCCGGGCGCCTCCTTTTGTTCGTCCTTATTGGATGCGGATAAAATCATCAGTACAAAGCGCTGCAGCAGCAGGGGAACCAGGGCCGCCAGCACGTTGAAGCAGGGAAGCAGGGCCGCCGCCAGCAAAAGAATCGCCATCAGCGCCACGCGCCCGATATAGGACAATTGGCTGTTGCGCTTGGCGCGTTGGGCATATTCGGGAAGCTCCGCCCCTGCCTTTTTGCCCATGATGATTTCCATAACTTCCTTTTGGTTGTCGGGATCGTCCGGATCCTGCTCAGGCTCGGGCGGCAGCGGGTTCTTCTCCCCCTCGCGCTCGGCCATCTCGGTATTGTTCTGGATGGTCAGCGCCAGCAAAAAGAAATTGCCCACCGTGACCAGATAGCCCAGCAGCGCGCCCAGCACGACTGTATAATCCAGCCTGCCCGCGCCCCAAAAGCCCAGCACAGTCAGCACGACGGGAGCCACCATGCCGACAGCCAGCCGCAGGGTATCGCGTTTTACAACGGGCTGCACCTTCATGAGCTTTCCTACCTTCTTCATCTTAAATAAAAACCCAATTCTTATCTAGTTTACCATAGCGCACCAGAATTATCAAGGGGGCAAGTTAAAAGTTTTGTTTATGATGGAATCGTCGTTTTTATGCCAATAATGACAAATCTATATATCATTTATTGTTTCTTCTGCATAGCTGCCAGAAGGCCACCGCGCTGGCGGCGGCCACGTTGAGCGAATCGACCCCGTGCGCCATCGGAATACGCACCGCGTGGTCAGAGCCGGCAATGGTCTTGACGCCCAAGCCGGCACCCTCGGTGCCCATAAAAATCGCCAAGCGATCAATCTTCTGCAGCACAGGATCATCAAGCGAAACAGAGTCGTCCGTCAACGCCATAGCGGCACACGAAAAACCGGCATCGTGCAACGCGCTCAGACCATCATGCGGCCACACACGAGCCTCGCTGCCAATGCGCGTCCACGGCACCTGAAACACGGTGCCCATGCTCACGCGGGCCGAGCGACGGTACAGCGGGTCGCAGCACGTCGGGCTGACCAAAATACCGTCAACGTTCAACGCCGCCGCCGAGCGGAAAATCGCGCCCACATTGGTATGGTCGACAATGCCCTCGAGCACGCACACGCGCACCGGACGCTCCCCCGCCGCCTCGACGACGCCACCCAAGAACTCATCAACCGGAATCTGACGCGGGCGACGAAACGCCGCAAGCGCACCGCGCGTCACGTTAAAGCCCGTCAACTGCTCCATGAGCTCCATGGAGGCGACGAACACAGGAACAGGACCCGCGCCCTCGCGCACGACTAGGCGCTCAAACAGCGGCATCATCTGGTCGAGCCAGCGTTCGCCCAAAAGAAAGCTCACCGGCTCGTATCCGGCACGCACCGCGCGCTCAATAACCTTGGCACTCTCGGCGATAAAGATGCCCTTTTGCGGCTCTAGCACGCAGCGCAGCTCACGCTCGGTCAGTCGCACGTAGGCATCGAGCCGCTCGTCCTCGAGCGAATCAATTCGCAGAACCTCAACGGCATCAGTCATAGCAGCCAGCCCGCACCCTTCTTTACAGCACCTATACAAATATCGGGGCAACGCCATGCGCTGCCCCGCCACTCATTCCAACCCGATAATACCGAAGGGATAATCGGGTTTACGCATCAACGCGACGATACGTCACGAACTCATATTCGAGGCCCTCATCGCCTTCTCCGGCAGCGACAACCGCCGATTCGCTGGCCCGCGCAATCTCCCACGCAGGATCGGCTTCCAAATCGGGAAAGTACGTATCCACGACATGGACGCAGTGGTTATGCGTGACCTCGGCCTCGACGCAATACGGCAAAAACTGCCGATAGACATCGCCGCCACCAATCACCCAGGCAACGGGCTCATCGGCAACCGCGGCGAGCGCCTCGTCGATGCTATGCACCACGTCGACGCCCTCGACAGCAAAATCCTCGTCGCGGGTAAGCACGATATTGCGACGGTTCTTGAGTGGACGCCCACCGGGAAAACTCAGCAGCGTCTTGCGCCCCATGATGACCGGGCAGCCCTTGGTGCAGGCCACAAAATGGCGCATGTCGGCGCGATTGGACACCACCATGTCGCCCTCGCACCCAATGCCCCAATCGTCACACACGGCAACGATAGCAGATAGCTTACACGTCATGAGCACCACCTACACCGCAATGGGAATGTTCTTGACCTGCGGGCCGTGCTCATAGCCCTCGACGATCAGGTCATCGGTCGTAAACGCATAGAAGTCATGCACATCGGGGTTGAGCGTTACCTTGGGTGCCGCAAACTGCGGACGCTCGATAAGTTCGCGGACAATATCGACATGACGGTCGTAGATATGGGCGTCGGCGATCACATGCAGCAGCTCACCGGGAATCATATCGACCGACTGCGCGACCATCATCAGCAAAATGGCATACTGGCACACATTCCAGTTGTTCGCGGCCAAAATGTCCTGGCTGCGCTGGTTGAGAATCATGTTGAGCGTCGGCTTGTCGTCCTGCGGGCGCTGCGTGACGTTATAGGTCACGCTGTACGCGCACGGATACAGGTGCATCTCGGACAGGTCGCTAAACACATACGTGTTGGTCATGATGCGGCGACTGTACGGTGTGTGCTTAAGATCGTACAGCACTCGGTCCATCTGGTCGAAATCGCCCTCGGCATAATGGCTCTTCTGGCCAATCTGGTACCCGTAGGCCTTGCCGATGGAGCCGGTCTCGTCGGCCCACTCATCCCAAATATGGCTGTTGAGGTCATGGACGTTATTGGACTTCTTTTGATAGATCCACAAAATCTCGTCCATCGCAGACTTAAGCGCCGTGCGGCGCAGGGTGAGCGCAGGGAACTCCTCGCGCAGGTCGTAGCGCGCCGTAACGCCAAAGTTTTTAATGGTATAGGCAGGGGTGCCGTCCTCCCACACCGGACGGACCTTTTGGCCCTCGGTGGTGGTGCCATGGTCCAGAATGTCGCGGCACATGGATACAAACTGTTGATCAGCTTTGCTCATTGACCCTCCTGTCAGTCGCCTACAAGCGAGATTCATTGTAGCCCAGGCGCACGCGGCCCCACAGCCCAAACATAAGCCCTCATTTTCTGACATATGCCAGAAATTCCTTGCGCAAATCCGCACGTTCGCTATTCTATTGTTGACATATGTCAGATTTGGAGAGTGTATGGCAGGAAGACGAGAAAAATTACGCCGCGTTGGGATCATCCCCGAATACCGCGGCTTTACCCCCGACGGCCTTGCCAGTGGAGACGCCATCGACATGACGATCGACGAACTCGAGGTGCTGCGCCTGTGCGACCTGGAAGGCCTTAACCAAGAGGCAGTCGCACAGCAGATGGGCATCGCGCGCGCCACGGTGGCGGCTATTTGCAGCCGAGCACATCGTAAGGTGGCAAACGCGCTGGTCAACGGGCGAGCGCTCAGTATCGAGGGCGGCAATATCGCATACTCCCCCATCACCACGACAACGGCCGCATGGCCAGCAAAGGAGGTCAGCGCCATGAGGGTGGCAACGACGTACGACAACGGCAACATCTTTATGCACTTTGGCCGCAGCGAACAGTTCAAGATCTACGACATCCAGGATGGCAAGGTGCTCAACGAGCAGGTCGTATGCACCGGCGGCACTGGTCACGGCGCATTGGTGGGCCTGCTTACCAACGGTGGCGTTGACACGCTCATCTGCGGCGGTATCGGCGGAGGCGCCATCAACGCGCTCACCCAGGCCGGCATCACGGTCTATGCGGGCGCCCAGGGCAGCTGCGATGCCTGCGTCGAGGCCCTCATTGCCGGCACGCTCGCGCTGACCGGCGAGGCCCCCTGCGGCTGCCATGTCCACGACCACGAGCACACCCATGAGCATGGCGAGTCCTGCGGCTGGCAC